>JACCUZ010000455.1 GCA_013698395.1 Sporichthyaceae bacterium | reverse complement strand
GCCTTGTTGTTCCACTCCCCGTACAGGAAGTCGATCGCGTTCTTCAGGGCGCCGGATGTGCTGTGGTTGTACTCCGGCGTAACGAACACGTAGCCGTCGTAGGACCGCATCGCATCCGACCAGGCCTTCGTGTGGGGGCTGGCTGTACTGACCGAACGACGGCGGTAGCGCCTCGTCGAGGTGGGGGAGGTTGACCTCCTTGAGGTCGACCAGCTCGAAGCTGGCGTCCCCGCGCTTGGCCGCGATGTCGTGCACCCACCTGGCGACGGCCTCGCCGTTGCGGCCGGGACGGGTGCTGCCGATGACGATGCCGATGTTGACCATGAGTGTGATCTCTCCGATGGTTCAGATACTTGACGTAGCAAATATCTCAACCGCATCAGGTGCGGCAACATTCCGCCGCGGCCCGAGGATCTCGCTAGTCCGCCGTGCCCCTGGCCCATGCATGGCTGGTCGCCACGATGGCGCTGACCACCTGGAGCTCTTCGTCGTTCCGCGGCCCGAACACCATCACCATTCCCAGGGAGACCCGAAGGCCCGCGAGTGGATGGGCGACTCCCCAGCCCTTGCCGATCAGCTCGGCCGCGAGCGGCAGAGGAAGAGTGAGGTGCAGCGACCCGTCGTACTCCGGATGCAGGTGAGCGAATTCCCCCACCTGCGGGACGATGAAAGCCTCGGGCGGACCGTCGCTGACCGCAAGCGCGAATGCCCGGGCGCCCGGCACCGAAATCGCCGAGGGGCGTGGCTGTACGCCCGGGAGGTCGAGCACGCGGGTGTACAGCCGCTCCTGGAGCGGTCCCGTCGCCTGCTGTGTGAGCTGCTCCTGGGGAGTGTTGGTGCTCACCGACGGGCGGTCACCGCGACGCTCGGGCAGCACCCCGGCCGGCATGTCCACCCACGCGCGTTCGCGACCGGCGTCCGGAGGGTGACTCGCCAGGAAGGCCAGCCGCTGCGCCAGCCAGCTGCCAAGGTGGGCCACCGTCGATGCGGAGATCCCGTGGCCTCCTGCCTCCTGCAGGGCGTATGCCGGGGCCCCGGACTCGCCGGTCAGGTAGTCCCAGGTACGGCTGAGAAGGTCGCGCGGGATGACGATGTCATCGGGGCTGCGGGCCAGGAAGACGGGCAGGCCGGCCAAGCGGGCAGGAGTCACCGGGACCCCTGCGTCGAACGGCAGGGTGCCGTGGAGCAGGCCGGCGGCCGCATAACGCGTCGGGTCGTCGAGGACCAGACCTCCGGCGAAAGCTGCGCCGCCGCTGAAGCCGATAACCACGACCGGTCGGCCGGCGGGTGCCTGGGCGTCGAGCCACTCCCGGAACCACTCCATCGTCGTGCGCAGCGAGGCTGCAACAGGCCGGCCGATGCCCCGGTTTGCGAACCAGGCGAATCCGCCGCCCTCGCGGATCGGTGCCCGGACCGCGGCGTAGCTGGGCCCGGGCGGAAGGCCCCGCGCCAACCCGAGGATCTCTTCCTCGTCGGACCCACGACCATGCAGCAGGACGACCAGCGCCGTGGCAGGATCGCTCGATCCGTAAGTGGCCACTACCGGCGACTGGAGGCTCACGTCGATTCCTCCTTCAGGACCGGCCCTGCCTCCGCCATGGGGGCTGGAGTCTGGCACGGGACGGCCTGCCGGGCGTGGGTCAGTGCGGAGCCGCAACGGCAGGGCCACCGCGCAAGGGCTGGTCCTTGGCCGCCCGCTGCTCGTTGTCGCGCAGGCGTGGCTCGTAGTGAGCGAAGAACACCTTGCCGACGAGGTCTCGGCGGCTGCGCACGCCGGTCTTGTCGAAGACGCTCTTGAGGTGCTGCTGCACCGTGTGCGGGGACACGACCAGCTCCTCGGCGATCTCCGCGGTGGAGACGCCCTGCAGCACCAGCCGCGTGACATCGCGTTCCCGGTCGGTCAGGCCGTAGGCCGACATCAGCAGAGACGTGATACGAGCCGGCTGGGCGGGCTCGACGATGACCGCGATACGGTGCTCGGCGCCGGACTGCAGCGCTGCACCATGCAGCACGACCCAAGCTCCAGAGCGGGTCAGCACCCTGGCCATGGCGACCTCGGCTGGCTCGTTGCTCTCGATCGAGCGCATTGCGCGGGCTGCCACGCTGAGCACCGCCGCCGGTAGTCGTCCTCGGTCGAGGTCACCGTCGGGCAGGTCATGAAGCCACTGCTCCATCCCCGGCGTCGAGGAGTCGATCGTCCAGTCGCGGGACAGCACGATCAGGCCGGGGGCCCGGGGAACCTCCGGGTCGGTCGCCTCGCCGAACAGCAACGAGCGGCGGGCACCCTCGGCCAGGTGGGGCGCACTCTCCTGGATGAAGTGCTTCTCCGAGGCGTCGAACATGCGCTGACCTGTCTCCCGATACAGCCCGAGCGCCGCCCAGGTCTCCCCGGATCGAGTGCGCAGCGCCGCGACCAGCTCCTGGTCACCGCCGAGGGCGATGTTGGCCTGCCAGCGGGGACTGGCGCTGGGATCCCCGTCGGTTGCCTCATGCACCGTCGAGATACCGCTCGGCGATCTGGCCACGTCCACGATCTGGTTGACATCGTCCGCGTAGTACTCCAACGCGAGCGACTCGGGCGGCAGCTCGGGCATCCACGGGTTGTAGTGGCTCGTGATCAGCAGCGACGCGGGGTCCACCGTGTACCAGCACGGAAAGGTGTAGTGCGGCACCGCTGAACGCAGCACCTCGGAGGCCTGGTCCCAGTAGGTGACGAGGCTGCGCGGCTCAGCAGACATGCTGACGATCTTGTCCAAGGCCCGCTGCTTGGCGTCGGCCATGGGCAGACGATCCCACCCGCGGCGGCGGAAGGAAACACCACCTTTCTGGTATGTCGTCCGGCGCATGTCCGGCCTAGCCTCCATCGCACACCAGCCAGAGGAGGATCTCGTGACTCAGCAAGCCCCCGGGGTGCGAATGCTCGCCGCAGCGGACGGTGTGCCCGATCCGGGTGCCCCCGGCGTCCAGGACCGCTTCATGGTCGACGGCGCTGACAGCCAGGGGCGCTTCGCGTTGGTTCAGCACCTGTTCCCACCAAAGGCGCTGGCCGCGCCACTGCACCGCCACCACGACGAGGACGAGTACACCTTCGTGCTCACCGGCCGGATCGGTGCCGTCCTCGAAGGAACCGAGGTGGTGGCTGAGCCGGGTGACCTCCTGTTCAAGCCCCGAGGGCAGTGGCACACGTTCTGGAACGCCGGCGACGCGCCTGCCTCATGCCTCGAAATCATCTCGCCGGCCGGCCTGGAGCAGCTGTTCCGCGCCCTGGGCGCGCTCAGTGAGCCGCCGACGCCGGAGCAGATGGACCAGCTCGCCGCGCCGTACCACTGCGACGCCGACCTCGAGGCGACGTTCCCGATCGTGCAGCGCCACGGCCTCGTCTTCTAGGACATGGCCATCTCAGTTAGGGCAGCTGCCTCGCCCGAGGAGCTCGAGACGCTACTCGAGGACGCCGTCCTGCTCCGCGACGGCGCGGCGGTCGAGGCCCTGTTCGAGCACGGCGATGTCCTCGTCGCGGAGGTTGCGCGTGTCAGCCGGGGTGCCGAAGGCAGCGAACTGCTGTCACGGCAAGGCTATGTCGCATCCCCACGATCGGTACGCGTCGGATATTGCGCCGCCGTCATCGCCGGCGAGCACACCGTGACCGTCTCCTGCCGCGGTCCCGACCAGGGCTGGCGGTTGCTTGCCGTGATCGTGGCGCCCGCGCCAGACAAGTCGCAACAACCCATCACCAGTAGCTCTTAGGAGGGCTCCATGCCCGGGACATCCATGTGGGCTCCGACCCACCGCCGCCTTGCCGGCGCCGTCATTTTGATTGCGCTTGGCGCGCTCAGCCCGCCCGGAGCGGCGGCAGCCGATGATGGCAGCGACCGAAACAAGGACGTTGCCGCGGCGCGTCAGGCGACCGCACAGTTCCACGCCGTCCAGGGGGCTCTGGAGGCAGGCTTCCAGGCTGACCCGTACTGCGCTGAGTCACCCGCGGGCGGAATGGGCTACCACTACTTCAATGGCGAGAAGTTCGGCTCCACCGATCCCCGCTCCCCGGCCGTCCTGCTCTGCGCGCCCGACAGCGGAGGCGGCGTGCGGCTCGCAGGCGTCGAGTACGTGGTGCCCGACGCCGACCAGGACCTCTCGACCGACGGTGACCGGCCGTCAATGTTCGGCGTGCAGTTCGACGGTCCGATGCCCGGTCACTTTGCCGGGATGCCCGTGCACTACGACCTGCACGTCTGGCTGTGGAAGCACAACCCCGCCGGCATGTTCGCGGAATGGAACCCCGGCCTGTCCTGCTCCTGACCTGCGCACCATCCATCACGAGCGCCGGACCTGCCCGTGCCTGAGACAGCATGTGTGCTGGACCGGTCCTCGGCTTGACCGGCCGCGACCCGAACTGGATGCCGACCTGAGCTGGGCGCGACTGTTGCGCCGAACGGGTGGTTGGTGCGCAGTTCGTTGCTGACAACGGGTGACATGAAGGTCCGGTTGGCCGGATTGGGTCCGGTTATAGGTCACTCTCTGTCGTGAGCCCAGGCGGAGAAAGCCGTGTGCGGTTCACCAGGTGGGGATAGGCATCGATCCGCGGCCGATCACGGTCACCGGCGTCCACTAGGGCGGCCGGTCGCGGGGAGTCAGAGGTGAGACCGGCCCCTTTGTGCACTGTTCACAAGGAGTCGGTTCATGGCGTCACGCCTATCTTTGCTGCTCATTCTGCGGGTTCTCGGAGCGGTCATGCTGCTTGTGGGCTCGGTCCCGTTGTTGGTTGCCGGACCGGCGGCAGCGACCGCCGGATCTTCGAACCCCATCAGCGCGAAAGCGCTCGACGACCACGAGTGCGACGACAGCGAGTGGCACTTCATCATCACCCAGATCGACAACGCGGACAACGCTCCGGACTCGATCTCGGTGAGCTGGGCCAACGGCGCGACCGCCGAGCTCCTGTTGGACAAGGTGACCGGCAGCGCTGCGCACTACGCCACCACCGCCAACCTCACCAGCACCGTCACATCTGCGACTACGGACATCTACGCGGGGTGGTCGGGCCAGTTCAACTTGTCCCATGGGCCGTGCAGCGCTACGGCGGTGCGCCCCACCGTGAAGCAGGCGAGCTGCACCGAGGACTACACCCTGACGACGCCGTCGTTCACGGTGGACGCCACCGTGGGTGTCGACTACTACGTGGGTGACACCAAGGTTAGTGGCACCGTCGACGCGGTCGCCGGCACCACGGTGACGGTGACGGCGAGGGCCCAGGACAACTACAACCTGACCGGCCCTGCCACGTTCGAGCTCGTGTTCACGGCGAACCCGCCGTGCGAGAAGCCCGGCGACCCCGCGTTCAAGGCGGTAGCCCCTTCCCTGACGCAGGCGAGCTGCACCGAGGACTACACCCTGACAACGCCGTCGTTCACCGTGGATGCCACCGTCGGTGTCGACTACTACGTGGGTGACACCAAGGTGACCGGCACCGTCGCTGCGG
>JACCUZ010000451.1 GCA_013698395.1 Sporichthyaceae bacterium | reverse complement strand
GTCCGTGCCTACCTGACCAGATGAGCTGCCCGGCTGGCTCTCACCTGCCCCAGGAGTCCCGGTTGTGTCCCGGGACCGTCCGCCGGCGCTCGGCTTGCTCGCCCCCGTCTGCCCGAGCAAGAGGCTCGATCCAGCGGCGCCGATCGGCCAGGATGGGGGCGACCGGTTCTGGCGGGACTGACGCACACTGACGCAACTGACGCAACGGGAGTGGACATGGCGAACGCCAAGCAGCCGAAGGCCGAGTCCGACGTTCAGCGCCGGATGCGTGAGGCGCTCGAGGCCAAGCAGTCCCGCGACCGGGCGGCACAGGGCGAGGAGCACCTCGGGGGCCGCAGCGTCGGGCCGTCGACCAACGACAAGCACCAACGCCAGTTCCGACGCAAGTCCGGCTGACACCTCCGATGGCGACCTTCGAGCAGCTGCAGGCGCGGCTCGCGTCTGCCCTTGCCCTGAACACACCAGGGTCGACGGTGCCGCACGTGCTGGTCGCCCTGCCGTCCTTCAGCGTGGGTGAGTCGCTGCTGTCGCACTACGGCTCGCGCATCCCGGCCCTCGAGCACCGCTACCTGGTCGTCCACGCGATGCTGCAGCGGATCTCGTCCTGTGACCTGGTGTTCATCGGGTCCCAGGACCCCGGCGACGACGTGCGCGACTACTACCTGTCGCTGGTTCCGCTGGCGCAGCAGGACGACGTGCGGAAGCGGTTCCACACCGTGGTCGTGAACGACAGGACCTACCGTTCCGTGGCGGAAAAGCTGCTCGACCAGCCCACGGCTATGGCGGAGGTCCGGCGGCTGATCGCTGGTCGACCGGCCTTCATCGAGCCGTGGAACGTGACCGAGCACGAGGTGGACGTGGCGGTGGCCCTCCAGCTCCCGGTCAACGGAGCCCCGCCGGACGTCTGGCCGCTGGCGTACAAGAGCGCCGGTCGCCGGTTGTTCCGGGAGGCCGGGGTGCCGCTGCCGTACGGCCACGAGGACGTGCGGACGGTGGACGACGTCGTCAGCGCCGTCGCCGACATCCGCCGCGCCAGGCCGCAGTGTCGGGCCGTCGTGGTCAAGCACGACGACAGTGGCGCAGGTGACGGCAACGTCGTGGTTCCCCTCGACGGTGACGGCGACGAGGTCCGGGAGCGCATCGAAGCCCTGCCCGAGTGGTACCTCACCGACCTGCGCGACGGCGGCATCGTGGAGGAGCGGATCACGGGGGAGCAGTTCAGCAGCCCCAGCGCACAGATCGACCTCCAGCCGGACGGCGGTGTGCGGTTGCTCGCGACCCACGAGCAGGAGCTCGGCGGCGATGACGGCCAGGTCTACATCGGCTGTCGGTTCCCCGCGGACCCGACCTACGCCGTGCAGCTCGGACGCCACGCAGTGGCCGTCGGTGAGCAGCTGGCGCGGCGTGGTGCCCTCGGTCGCATCAGCGTCGACTTCGCCGCTGCCCGCGACGCGGAGGGCGCCTGGCGCGTCTACGCCCTCGAGGTGAACCTGCGCAAGGGCGGCACGACGCACCCCTATGCCGCGCTGCGCAACTACGTCCGGGGCGCGTACGACGGCAATACGGGGCAGTGGCGTACGGAGGACGGCGAACCGAGGGCGTACCGGGCGACGGACAACCTCGTCAGCGAGTCGTGGGTAGGTCTGGCACCGGCCACGGTGATCAAGGCCCTCGGCGGACGAGGCCTGCACTTCGACCACCGGGCGCGGACCGGGGTGGTCCTGCACATGCTGTCCTGCCTGGCGATCGACGGCCGGTTCGGGCTGACCGCGATCGGGCGCGACCCGCACCACGCGACCGAGCTCTTCGACGCCGCCCGCACTGCGGTGGAGGCGAGCGTCTGACCGGGCGACGGGCGCGCCGCGGCTGGATCCTCTACGACGTCGCCAACTCGGCGTTCGTGACGACCGTCATCACGGCACTGGGTGGCCCGTTCCTCACCGCTCTCGCCGAGGCTGCAGCCGGCACCGACGACCGCGTCGAGCTGCTCGGGTGGGAGCCGCGGGCCGGCAGCGTCTACGCCTACGTCACCAGCGCCTCCGTCGTCGTGCAGGTGCTCCTCCTGCCCCTCGTCGGAGCGCTGGCCGACCGGCACCGTGGCAAGGCGCGGGTTCTGGGCGTCGGCACGCTCGTCGGCGTCGTCGCGACGCTGCTGGTGGCTGCCAGCACCGGGTGGCAGCTGGCGGCGCTCGGGCTGCTCGTGGCCAACGTCGCGTTCGGCGCGGCGATCGTGGCATACAACGCCTTCCTCGCCGACGTCGCCGAACCACACGAGCGCGACCGGGTCTCCTCACAGGGCTTCGCCGCCGGGTACCTCGGCGGGGCGGCGCTGCTCGCGCTCGCTCTGGCTGCCCTGGCGGTCGGCCCCTCCCTGGGCCTGTCGACCGGGATGGTGGTGCGTGGGTCGGTCGCTGCCGCGGGCTTGTGGTGGGGCGGTTTCGGGCTGCTCGCGCTGCGACGTCTCGCCACCATCAGGGACAGCGACCGGCCGCTGCCGCGGTCGCTCCCGGCGCAGGTCCGCGCCTCGGTGACCGACCTGCGTGCGGTAGTCGGCGAGCTGCGCCGGCTGCCGCTGACCGCGCGGTTCCTCGGGGCCTTCCTGCTGTTCAACGACGCGATCCAGGCTGTCGTCGCGCTGTCGTCGGTGTTCCTCACCCAGGAGCTGTACGTCGCCAAGGGCCGTGACGCCGACGACGCCACCTCCTTCCTGCTGGCGCTGATCCTGATGATCCAGGTCGTGGCGGTCGCCGGGGCGCTGGCCTTCGCCCGGCTGGCCGCCCGGACCGGCACCAAGCCGGCCCTCATGGTCAGCCTGGTCGGCTGGGTCGGCGTGGTGCTCTACGCCTACCTGGCCCTGCGTACCACCGGCGAGGCCTGGGCACTGGGCGCGGTCATCGCGCTGGTGCTTGGCGGGTCCCAGGCACTGGCCCGGTCGCTGTTCTCCCGGATGATCCCCCCGGGCCGACAGGCCGCCTTCTTCGGGATATACGAGCTGGCCGAGCGCGGGACGGCGTGGATCGGCACGCTGATCTTCGCGGTCGTGGTCGACGTGACCGGGTCCTACCGGCTCGCCATCCTGTCGCTGCTGGTGCTGTTCGTCAGCGGCGGAGCGCTGCTCGCGGCCACCGACACCGACGCCGCGATCGCGGCAGCGCACGCTGATGACGATGACCCTGCACCCGGGCAGACCGCGGGCTAGCAGCGCTCACCGGGCTGCCACGCGACGTCGGTCGTTCGGAGCACGGCCATCGCGAGAGCACCCATGGCGGCGAGGTAGAGCGCCGCCGCCATGGGAGCGGCCCACGAGGTCAGGGCGGACCCGGCGAACTCCACGACGACGAACGCCACCATGGCGCCAGGCACCCAGCGGGGTCCTACCGCCGCCCGCCACAGACCGGCGGCGAGCAGCAGCAGACCGACGACGGTGCCGACCAGCCCCATCGCGGCGAAGATCATCGCTGGGCTTGACTCGAACCGTTCGACGACCTCGACGTACGGGTCACGGCTGCCGGCGGCAGTCGCCATCGACGCGGTGAGCAGCATGGCGCCACCGAACACCGCATGGCCGAATCCTCCGACGACCGCGATGGCCGGTGCGGCGTTGGCCAACCGGGGCGCCCGGCGCCTGATCAGGTGGCCGATGCCCAGGGCAGCGCCGAGGAACGGCAGCTGGGCGAGCACAAAGCACACCACCGACACCGTCGCCGATGCCCCGGCGTCGTCGATGAGCCGCAGCCGCTCGGCTGTGGTGTCGCCGAAGTCGGGCTGGAGCAGGACGCTGGCTGTGCTGAGGACGGCTGTGCTGGCCAGGCACCCGGCCGCGACTCGGCGGCGGAAACGGGCCGTCGTCAGCGCAGCAGTACTGGGCGCGGCGGCGCCGTTGGCAGCGGTGCTCTCGGTGGTGTCGGCGTTGTTCGTCATGGGTGGTCCTTCTCGGGCGGGCGGTGGGGTCGGCAGCGACGTTAGGAGCCCCGGCGCCTGGCTCGCGTCGCGCTGAGGTCGTCGAGCGGATCACCCCCGGATGACCGGGCGGTCGACCCGAGGTGGACACCCGTGCGCTGCATCCTGGCTACCGTGACCCGGGTGATCGACCCGCCGGCGACTCCAGAGAAGCAGCCGGCTGCCCGGCGCGCCGTTCTCGCCGACGCGGTGCTGGCAGGGGGGCTCGCGGTCCTCGGCGTCGTCGAGGTGTGGGTGCCCCTGTCCTCGGCGCTGGGCGGCGGGTCCCCGCTGCTGACCACCGTCCTGGTGCTCTGGTCCTGCGCCTGGCTGGCGGTCCGTCGAAGGTTTCCGCTGCCGAGCCACGTCCTGGCGGTCGCCGTCTGGCCGGCGGTGCACGTGGCGGCGCCCCTGATGGTGCTGTTCTGGGGCGGCTTCGTGGTCTTCGGGGTGTCGACCTACTCCGTCGCCCGGCACGGCGGCCGTCGCGGCGGCGCGGTGGGCGCTGCGGTGATGGCCGCGGCACTCGTCTACCTCGACCTGCGCGAACCTGCGCTTCGGGACCCCGGGGAGATCGCCTTCCACTGGTCGGTGCTCACGGTTGCCTGGGTGCTGGGACGCGGTGCGCTCGAGCGTGACCTGCGCACCCTGCGGTCGGAGAGCCGGGCTGCACTGGCCGAGGCCGAGTCCGCCCGGTCGGCGGCGGAGGCGGTCGCCGAGGAGCGCGCGCGGATCGCGCGGGAGATGCACGACGT
>JACCUZ010000422.1 GCA_013698395.1 Sporichthyaceae bacterium | reverse complement strand
ACGTCGTGGTCTTCACGACCGTACCGAGGTAGCGCTCGCCGACCTCGGGCATCGTCGGGTTCGCGATGCCGTTGATCATCTGCCGGGCAGCCTCGGCCTTGGGGCCGTCGGTGGCACCGATGTAGATCGTGCCGTCGTCCTCGATGCTGATCTCGGCGCCGGTGTCGTCCTGGATCTGGTTGATCATCTTCCCCTTGGGCCCGATGACCGCACCGATCTGGTCGACCGGGATCTTGATGGAGATGATCCGCGGCGCGTGGGGCGACATCTCGTCCGGGGCGTCGATGGCCTCGTTCATGACGTCGAGGATGTGCAACCGGGCTTCCTTGGCCTGGGTGAGCGCCGAGGCGAGCACGGAGGCCGGGATGCCGTCGAGCTTGGTGTCCAGCTGGATCGCCGTAACGAACTCGCGGGTGCCCGCCACCTTGAAGTCCATGTCGCCGAACGCGTCCTCCGCGCCCAGGATGTCAGTGAGTGCGGCGTAGACCGTCTGACCATCGACCTCGTCCGAGACCAGCCCCATCGCGATGCCCGCGACCGGTGCGCGCAGCGGCACGCCGGCCTGGAGCAGCGACATCGTCGAGGCGCACACCGACCCCATCGACGTGGACCCGTTGGAGCCGAGCGCCTCGGACACCTGCCGGATGGCGTACGGGAACTCCTCGCGGGCCGGCAGCACCGGCAGGATCGCGCGCTCGGCGAGCGCACCGTGGCCGATCTCGCGGCGCTTGGGCGAGCCCACCCGCCCGGTCTCGCCGGTCGAGTAGGGCGGGAAGTTGTAGTTGTGCATGTAGCGCTTGCGGTTCTCCGGGTTCAGCGTGTCGATCATCTGCTCCATGCGCAGCATGTTCAGCGTCGTCACACCCAGGATCTGGGTCTCGCCCCGCTCGAACATCGCCGACCCGTGCACCCGGGGCAGCACCTCGACCTCGGCCGAGAGGGTCCGGATGTCGGAGAGCCCGCGGCCGTCGATGCGCACCTTGTCGCGCAGGATCCGCTGGCGGACGAGCTTCTTGGTCACCGAGCGGTAGGCCGCGCTGATCTCCTTCTCGCGGCCCTCGAACTGCCCCGCCAGCTTCTCCTTGGCCGAGTCCTTGATGCGGTCGAGCTCGGTCTCGCGCTCCTGCTTACCGGCGATGGTCAGCGCCTGCGCCAGCTCGTCGCTCACCTGGCCCGTGACCGCCTCGAGGACGTCGTCCTCGTAGTCGAGGAAGCGCGGGAACTCTGCCGTCGGCTTAGCCGCGGCGTCGGCGAGCTCCTGCTGTGCCTGGCAGAGCACGCGGATGAACGGCTTGGCCGCATCGAGGCCCTCGGCGACGATCTCCTCGGTCGGAGCGGTCTTTCCCTCGTTGCGGATGAGGTTCCAGGCGCTGGTGGTCGCCTCGGCCTCGACCATCATGATGGCGACGTCATCACCATCCGGGCCCGACACCGTCCGGCCGGCGACGACCATGTCGAAGACGGCGCTCTGCAGCTGCTCGTGGGTAGGGAAGGCGACCCAGGTGTTGTCGATCAGAGCGACCCGGGTGGCGCCGACCGGACCGCTGAAGGGCAGGCCGGAGAGCTGGGTCGAGGCGGAGGCGGCGTTGATGGCCACCACGTCGTACATGTCCTCGGGGTGCAGGGCCATCACCGTGATGACGACCTGCACCTCGTTGCGCAGTCCCTTGGCGAACGTCGGGCGCAGCGGTCGGTCGATGAGCCGACAGGTGAGGATCGCGTCCTCGCTCGGGCGGCCCTCGCGGCGGAAGAACGAGCCGGGGATGCGGCCCGCGGCGTACATCCGCTCCTCGACGTCGACGGTGAGCGGGAAGAAGTCGAGCTGGTCCTTGGGGTGCTTGCCGGCCGTCGTGGCCGACAGCAGCATGGTGTCGTCGTCGAGGTACGCAGCGACGGACCCCGCTGCCTGCCGGGCGAGACGGCCGGTCTCGAAGCGGACGGTGCGGGTGCCGAACGAGCCGTTGTCGATCACGGCCTCGGCGACATGAACCTGGTTTTCGGGCTGACCCTGCTGTGCAGTCATGGTCACTCTCCTGTTCCTTGATGCAAGGAGCAGGTCGCGACGCCGGTCTTCGATGGAAGCCTTCGGACTGCTGTGCTGCGGGTCCGCGGGCCACTACCGAGGACCGGAACGCCAGGGCGAACCGCTCCTCCTGTGTGGTGGGAGCTAGCGGCGCAGGCCGAGCTTCTCGATCAGTGCGCGGTAGCGGTTGATGTCCTTCTTGGCCAAGTAGTTGAGCAGGCGGCGACGCCTGCCGACGAGGAGGAGCAGCCCACGACGCGAGTGGTGGTCATGCTTGTGCTCCTTGAGGTGCTCAGTCAGGTCGCTGATGCGACGCGAGAGCATCGCCACCTGCACTTCGGGCGAGCCGGTGTCCGTCTCGGCACTGCCGTGCTCGGCGATGATCGTCTTCTTGGTGGCGGTGTCGAGCGGCACAGGACTCCTTCGAGCTGGGTGATGAGCTGCCGCCTGGTCTTCCTCACAGGCGACCCTTGAGGCTACCAGCCGTACGCCGGTGAGCCGAATCGGCGCAGGTCAGGCGCCCGGGCCGGCTACCCTGGTGCGTTGGCCGAGGCCGATCTCGCCGTAGGGGTAGTCGGAGGGGGCGGGGTCGCCGGCAGCGTCGAGCTTTTCGGTCTCCGCCGCGTCGAGGTGCAGCCCGGCCGCCTCCAGGTTCGCGGCCAGCTGCTCGGTCGTACGGGCTCCGAGGATCACCGACGTCACGGTGGGGCGGTCGTGCAG
>JACCUZ010000408.1 GCA_013698395.1 Sporichthyaceae bacterium | reverse complement strand
GGACGGGACGGAGACGCTGGTGCCCTTCGTGGCCGCGCTGGTGCCCCGTGTCGACGTCGAGGGTGGGGAGATCGTCATCGATCCGCCTCCGGGGCTGGTCGCACCCGCCGACGACGATTCCGAGGGCTGACCTTCGTGCGCCTCGACGTGATCACGATCTTCCCTGACTACCTGGCGCCGTTGCGGCTGTCCCTGATCGGCCGGGCGGTCCAGGACGGGCTGGTCGACCTGCGCGTGCACGATCTGCGGATGTGGACGACCGACCGGCACCGCACCGTGGACGACACGCCGTACGGCGGCGGGCCGGGCATGCTCATGCGTCCGGAGCCCTGGGGCGCCGCCTTCGACGACGTCCTTGGCCCCGGCGACGCAGGCACTGCCGACCCCCCGGCCCGGGTGGTTGTCCCGACGCCTGGCGGCAGGCCTTTCACCCAGGCGATGGCCGCCGAGCTCGCCACCGAACCGTGGCTGGTGTTCGCCTGCGCTCGCTACGAGGGCCTGGACCAGCGGGTGCTCGACGAGGCCGCGGGCCGGGCCAGCCTCGACGAGGTGTCCCTGGGTGACTACGTCGTCAACGGTGGGGAGGTCGCGGTGCTCGTGATCGTCGAGGCCGTGGCTCGGCTGTTCCCGGGCGTCATCGGCAACGCCGGGTCGCTCGTCGAGGAGTCCCACGCCGACGGTCTGCTGGAGGGTCCGGGCTGGACCAAGCCCTCGATGTGGCGCGGGCACGCCGTCCCCGACGTACTCCTCTCCGGTGACCACGCCCGGATCGCGCGCTGGCGACGTGACCAGGCACTGCGCAGAACGGCCGCACGCCGGCCGGACCTGGTGGCCCGCCTCGAGCCCGACCGGCTCGACCGCCAGGACCGCAGTCTGCTGGCCGAGCTGGGCTGGGTGGTCGACCCCGGTGGCACGCTGTCGCGATTGGCCGACGCTCCGCCGCCTGTGGCAGACTGACTCGCTGCCCGGCCGTAGTCGCCCCCGCCACAGGGGAGGCGCGACACCTCGGCCCGGCGTACGGACCTACAACTCCACCCGCGTGGGTGACCTGTGGCACCGCGAGAGAAGAGACCACGATGCAGACGCTGGACGCCGTCGACGCCGCCTCGAAGCGCTCGGACATCCCCGAGTTCCGACCCGGTGACACCCTTAAGGTCCACGTCAAGGTCATCGAGGGCACTCGCTCTCGCGTCCAGGTCTTCCAGGGCGTGGTGATCCGCCGCCAGGGCTCCGGGGTCCGCGAGACCTTCACGGTTCGCAAGGTCAGCTTCGGCGTCGGCGTCGAGCGGACCTTCCCCGTGCACAGCCCGGTGATCGACAAGCTCGAGGTCGTGACACGGGGCGACGTGCGCCGCGCGAAGCTGTACTACCTGCGCGACCTGCGCGGCAAGGCCGCCAAGATCAAGGAACGTCGCGACACCCCCGTCGGCCGCTGAGCTGGTCCGTCGCTCGGCCCGCCATGGGTCGCGCCTGCGGTCCCCACCCGGCCGCGCTGAGCCCGTACGCTTCGGGAAGGCTCGGGGACGGAGGACGGACGCGATGACGACCGACGACAGGTCGCGCACGTCCGCGCCGCCCCGGGGGAAGCCCCGGAAGAAGTCCTTCCTGCGGGAGCTGCCGGGCATCGTCCTCACCGCGCTGGTCATCTCGGTTCTCATCAAGACGTTCCTGGTACAGGCGTTCTACATCCCCTCGGGCTCGATGGAGAACACGCTGCTCGTGAACGACCGCGTGCTGGTCAACAAGCTGGCCGACAAGAGCGACGAGATCCGTCGGGGCGACGTCGTCGTCTTCCGGGACCCGGGTGGTTGGCTGAACGGCCCGGGCGTGTCCGGGGGCAGCCGTGGCGTACGTGGGCTGGTCCGCGACGCGCTGGTCTTCGTCGGGCTGGCGCCGGCCGTGGGCGAGGAGGACCTGATCAAGCGGGTGATCGGCGTCGGCGGTGACACCGTGGCCTGCTGCGACGAGGGCCGGCTCACCGTCAACGACGTGGCGCTCGACGAGCCCTACATCTTCAGCGGCGACGATGCCTCGCTCGAGACCTTCTCGGCGAAGGTGCCCTCCGGCAAGCTGTGGGTCATGGGGGACCACCGCTCGGTCTCCGAGGACAGCAGGGCCCACCGCGGCCTGCCTGGCAAGGGATACGTGCCGGTCTCCGACGTGATCGGTCGCGCCTTCACCATCGTCTGGCCGCTGGACCGTGGCCAGCTGCTGAGCCGGCCCAAGACCTTCGAGCAGCCGGCGCTGTCGCGCGCCACCCCGTGAGCGTGGGGCGCCGGTCGTGACCAGCCTGCAACTGCGCCGGTTCGTGGTCCGTCGCGAGGGCGGCCTGTGGGCCTACGAGCACGCTCTCGAGCGTGCTGGCCTGACGCCGATCGCCGGAGCGGATGAAGCGGGTCGAGGCGCCTGCGCCGGGCCGCTGGTGATCGCTGCCGCGGTGCTGCCGAACGGCCGGCGGGGACACGTCCCCGGGCTCGCCGACTCCAAGCTGCTCACGGCCGCCGCCCGGGACCGGGTCTATGACGAGGTGGTGCGGCGGGCGGTCTGCTGGTCGGTGGTCGTCATCGGGCCCGAGGAGGTCGACCGCCTCGGGCTGCACGTCTGCAACGTGGCGGGGATGCGGCGCGCGCTGGCCCGGCTGGAGGTGTCGCCGTCGTACGTGCTCACCGACGGCTTCCCTATCCGCGGGCTGCCCGCACCGGGCCTGGCAGTGTGGAAGGGCGACCGGGTCAGCGCCACCGTGGCGGCGGCCTCGGTGCTGGCCAAGGTGACCAGGGACCGGATCATGGCCGGCCTGCACGAGCGGTTCCCGGCGTACGACTTCCTGGGGCACAAGGGCTACGTCACGCCGGTGCACAACGCCGCGCTCGACGTGCACGGCCCCTGCCCCGAGCACCGGTTCTCCTACGTCAACGTCGCTCGACGTGCGAACGGTGACCCGCGGGTGCCGGGACGGACGCTGCTGCGGATGGCGACGGGCAGAGACGAGGGAGCCGACCAGGACGTCGAGCTCGAGGAGGTGTTGGCCGGATGAGCGCGGAGGACCTGGAGAAGTACGAGGCCGAGATGGAGCTCCAACTCTACCGGGAGTACCGCGACGTCGTCGGCCTGTTCTCCTACGTCGTCGAGACCGAGCGCCGGTTCTACCTCACCAACCATGTCGAGGTCACGCCGCGCTCGACCGACGGCGAGGTGTGGTTCGAGGTGACGATGGCCGACGCCTGGGTGTGGGACATGTACCGCCAGGCGCGGTTCGTCAAGAACGTGCGGGTGCTGACGTTCAAGGATGTCAACGTTGAGGAGCTGGCCCGCACCGAGCTCTCGGTGGACCTGCCCGAGAGCTGAGCGCAGACCGCGTCGTCCACAGCGCGGCCCGTCGTCGTGCGTCGTCCACAGCTTCGCCCGCAACCGGTCCGGCGCCCGTGCCGCGCACCAGGCTGGTGGCACCTGACGGTGGGGTGCGGCGGAGGTGGCGAGGTGCTGATCAAGGACGCGGTAGGCGCCTACGGGGAGCGGGTGGCGGCGGCGCACCTCGTCGCCTCCGGGATGGTGGTGCTGGAGCGGAACTGGCGCTGCCCTGCCGGCGAGGTGGACATCGTGGCCCGGGACGGCGACGTGCTGGTGTTCGTGGAGGTCAAGACCCGGACGTCGGTGTTGTTCGGGTCCCCCCTCGAGGCGGTGACACCGCGCAAGGCCGCCCGGCTGCGCCGGCTGGCGGCCACCTGGCTGCACGAGCGGTCGCTGCACGTCCCCGAGACGCGCATCGACCTCGTCGGTGTACTGCGGCCGCGCCGCGGCCCTGCCCAGGTCGAGCATGTACGCGGGGTGGCCTGAGGTGGCGCTCGCGCGGACCCGCGGGGTGGCGCTGGTCGGCGTGGACGGTCATCTGGTGGACATCGAGGCAGACCTCAGCTCGGGCGTGCCGTCCTACACGCTCGTCGGGCTGCCCGACGCGTCCCTGTCCGAGTCGCGCGACCGGGTGCGTGCCGCGATGGTCAACTCGGGGCAGGACTGGCCGTCGACCCGGCGAGTGACGGTCAACCTGTCACCTGCGAGCCTGCCCAAGCGGGGATCGGGCTTCGACCTGGCGATCGCCGCCGCGATCCTCGCGGCGCAGGCGGAGGTGCCACCCTCGGTGTTCGAG
>JACCUZ010000367.1 GCA_013698395.1 Sporichthyaceae bacterium | reverse complement strand
GCGCCTGCCTGGCCGCCTTCGGAATCCCCGACCCGCTGTCCCCGACCCACCACGTGCATCTCACGGAGCAGGACCCTGATGCAGCGCTCGAGCGCATCGCCGAGGGCTTCCGCGACATCGAGCGGTGGGGTGGGCCGCCCGTGCTCCTTGACGACGGGCTCCGTGCGGCCGTGCGCGCGGTCGCCCAGGGCGAGCTCGACCGCCTGGAGGCGCTCGTCGCCGACGTCCCCGAAGCTGCCCAGCGACCCGCGGTGCGCGAGGCCGCCCACGCCGCCTGGTTCGTCCTCGCCGACTCCGGATCGGGTGGGCTGTCGCGGCGCGGGCTGGAGGCGCTGGAGGCTCTCGAGGCGCTCCACCAACCGTCGGCGTCACCTCCCGAGGCGGCCGTCTCGGTGTGGGCCGTCGCCGATCAGGTACGCCGCCGTGACCCGCGCCGCGCACTGGGCGCGTTCCTCGACGAGGTGATCGCTGCTGAGATCGATCCTGTCGGCGTCGACCGCACCCATGCCGAGCTGGTGCGCCTGCTCACCGGTCAGGACATCGTGGAGCGGGTCAACCGGTACATGATCCGCGTCTGCGCGGCCTTCCTCGACCAGGGCCAGGCCGCGTGGCACATGCCCGATCGCACCCTCGGGTTCTACGAGGCCTGGCGCCGGGGCGCGGTCCACGACCGGGCGCTCGACCTGGAAGGCTCCGCCGGGTGGCGCACGACGCTCGCAGACCTGCCGGACCGGGCCGACGACGCGGTCATCGCGTTGCTCGGCATGCTAGGCGTCGAACCCGAGGACTGGGGGAATTACGTCGGCCGCATCCTCGTGGGCCTGCCGGGCTGGGCCGGCATGATGAACTGGCGTGGCACCAACCCGAACCTCCCCCGTCAGCAGGCGCAGCCCACCGACCTCACCCAGTACCTCGCGGTCCGCCTCTTCGTCGAGACCGCCGTCGTGCGCGAGAGCGTGCAGCACGTCTGGGGGATCGAGCCGGGCGAGCTCAGCGGCCACCTGCGCGCCCGAGCCCACGAGGTCTGGGTGCGGCTCGAGACTGCGGCCGGTCGGCTACCGGACTTCCTCGCCGACCGGGCCCGGCTTGCAGCCGGTCGCGGCGTCGGCAGCGCCGCGTGGGTCGAGCTGGCCGACGAGGCCTGGGTATGGGCCTGCGAGGCGAGAGGCGTCGACTCGCCTTTCACCGCCCACGACCATGCGTGGCGGTTGTTCCGCCTGGCGCAGCTCCAGGGCTGGTCGGCCACTGAGGTCAGGGGGCTTCCGGCCACCCTTCGGGACCGGCTGCTGGCGATCCTCGACGGTTTCCCCGAGGCCGCCCACGGCCCGGTCTGGCTGGCCGCGTTCGAGCGGCACTACCGCGAGCAGATCCTCGGCGCGCTGACCGCCAACCGCGGTCGTGGCCGCTGGCGCACCCGAGACAAGCGACCGACAGCGCAGTTCGTCCTGTGCATCGACGAGCGGGAGGAGTCGATGCACCGCGCCCTCGACGAGCTGGACCCTGAGTACGAGACGTTCGGCGCGGGTGGTTTCTTCGGCGTCGCCATGGACTACTCCGGCCTCGACGACCACGACGTCACCCCTCTGTGCCCCGCCAACCTGTCGCCGACCAGCAGGGTCATCGAGGTCGGCCGGCCTGGCACGGACACGACCCTGGAGCGCCGGGTCGGGCGGCGGCGATGGGAAGACGTGTTCCACAACGCCTACTGGGAGACGAAGCGGAACGCGGTGTCCGCACTGTTCCTCACCCAGCTCTTCGGTCTGGTCCACGGCATCCCGCTGTTCGGCAAGGTCCTGGCCCCGTGGCGGTACACCGAGCTCGCCCAGGCGATCGAACGGCGCCTGGTGCCGCGCCCGACGACCGAGCTGACGCTCGACGCGGAGGGGGCCACCGACCACGGCAAGCCGGTCGGCTTCACGGTCACCGAGCAGGCCGACAAGGTGGAGACGCAGCTGCGCAACATCGGGATGACGCACCACTTCGCCCGGCTCGTCGTGTTCTGCGGGCACGGTTCGATCTCGGTCAACAACCCCCACGAGTCGGCTCACGACTGCGGCGCCTGCGGCGGCAAGCACGGCGGGCCGAACGGACGGGCGTTCGCCGCGCTCGCCAACCGCCCCGCGGTGCGCGACGAGCTGGCCCGCCGTGGCATCGAGATCCCCGAGGACACCCATTTCGTCGGCGCCATCCACAACACCGCGAGCGACCTCAACACCACCTTCGACACCGACGACATCCCGGCCGACCATCTCGAGGAGTGGCGGACCCTGCGGGCGAACCTCGACGAGGCCTCCGCCCGCTCGGCACGCGAGCGCTGCCGGCGCTTCGCCTCGGCGCCGAAGAACGTCTCGCCGGCGCGATCGCTGCGCCATGTCGTGGGGCGAAGCCGTGACCTCTCCCAGGTGCGGCCCGAGTGGGGCCACTGCACCAACGCCTTCGCCGTCGTGGGCCGACGCTGCCTGACGCAGGGGGTCTTCTTCGACCGTCGGGGTTTCGTGATCTCCTACGACCCTACCCAGGACCCCACCGGCGGGATCGTCGAGAGAATCCTCCTCTCCATGGGCCCGGTCGGCGCCGGCATCAACCTCGAGTACTACTTCTCGAGCGTCGACAACGAGGTCTACGGCTGCGACACCAAGGTGCCGCACAACGTCTCGGGCTTGCTCGGCGTCATGGGGGGCGCTGCGAGCGACCTGCGAACGGGCCTTCCCAAGCAGATGATCGAGATCCACGAGCCGATGCGGCTGCTGATGGTCGTCGAGTCCACCACGGACGTCCTGGGTCAGATCTACGGGCGCCAGCCGGCGATCGCCGAGCTGCTCGACAACGCCTGGGTGCACCTGGTCGCCATGGACCCCGAGGACGGCACGCTCACCCTCTTCGTGCCGGGCGTGGGATTCGTCGCCTGGGACGAGCACGTGCCCGACCTGCCGGTGGTCGGCTCGTCGTTCGACTACTACCGCGGGCGGACAGACTTCCTCACGCCCGCCCTGGTCGGCGGGTCGTGAACGGCCTCGACCTCGCAGCCATCGCCGCGTGCGGTCTGCCCCTGCTCGCGGCGGTCGCCAACGGGCTGAATGCCCTCGCGGCCGGCCGCTTCTACGGTCCGGCCGCGGTGTCCCGGGTAGCGGTGGCCGGCGTGTTCGGCTCGTTCGCCGCAAGCGTCTGGGTGGCGGCCGCCATGACCCGCCAGGACGGCCCTCACGAGATCGTCGTGTACCGGTGGATCGCCAGCGGCGACCTCGCGGTCGACTTCGCCTTCCTCGTCGACGAGCTCACCGTGGTGATGATGCTGGTCGTCACCGCCATCAGCTGGCTGGTGACGCGCTTCAGCGTGAACTACCTGCACAACGAACCGGGGTTCTCCCGCTACTTCACCATCGTGCCCCTGTTCGTCTTCGCCATGCTCGTGCTGGTCATGGCCGACAACTACCTGCTGCTCTTCCTCGGCTGGGAGGGCGTGGGGGTCTGCTCCTACCTGCTCGTGGGCTTCTACCGCGGCCGCAAGGGGGCGGCGCAGGCGGGCACCCGGGCGTTCATCATGAACCGGATCGGCGACGCCGAGCTGCTGCTGGCACTGTTCCTACTGGCCGTCCACACCGGCAGCCTGCAGTACGGCCAGGTCTTCGCGGCGGCCGACTCGCTCCCGTCGGGTGCGCTGACCGCGGTCTGCTTCCTGCTGCTGCTCGGGGCCATCGGCAAGTCGGCGCAGCTGCCTCTGGGGACCTGGCTCGCGCAGGCGATGGAGGGCCCCACGCCCTCGAGCGCGCTCATCCATGCGGCGACGATGGTGACCGCGGGCGTCTACCTCGTCGTACGCTCGAGCCCCCTGTTCGACCAGGCGCCGACCGCCCTGCTCGCCGTGGGCTTGGTCGGCGCCCTGACCGCGCTCTACGGCCAGCTCGTCGGGTACGTCCAGACCGACATCAAGGGCGTGTTGGCCGCATCGACCACCGCCCAGCTGGGCCTCATGTTCGTCCTGGCCGGGCTCGGCCTCTACACGGTGGCGATCTTCCACCTCGTGGCGCACGCGTTCTACAAGAGTTACCTGTTCCTAACCGCCCCATCGATCCTGCACCACCTCCACGGAGGCGCCGACCCGGCCGTCATCCGCCGCCCTGCCCACGCTGCTCCCGTCCTCTCACATCTCGTGCTGGCCACCGCCGTCGCCCTGCTGGCCCTGCCGCTGCTCGCCCGAGGGCTGTCCGACGGCGAGCAGGTGCTGGCCAGCAACGTCTGGGCCGTGACCGCCCTGGGCCTGGTCTCGGTGTTCTCGGTGGTGTTCGTCACCGCGAGGATGGTGGCGGTGGGCTTCGCCGGCCACGGAGCACATGAGGACGACGCCGGCAGCCACGAGCCCGGCCGCGGCGGCAGGGCCGCGCTACGCCGCCTGATCGCGCCACTGGCGGTCATCGTGCTCCTCGTCGCCGCCGGCCGGGTCGCCGGCATCCTGCCCGGTGGCATCGAGGGAACCTGGTTCCACGGCCTGCTCGACGAGGTGGCAGGTGTCGGTGCCGCCCTGCCGGCCGGCAACCCGGTGATGGCCGGGCTCTTCATCGGGGCGCTGGCGCTCCTGGCCGTCTCCGGCATCTACGGTGCGCGCTTCCTCGACCGCTTCCGCGACGAGCTGCCGGCCGGTGCGGCACAGCCCATGGCTCGACGCCTGTACTGGCGGGCCCTCGACCGCGGGTTGCTCGACGAGAACTATGGTCGCGCCCTCGTCGGGCCGACCCTTGCGCTCGGACGGACGCTGCGCCGCTTCGACCGACGCGTGATCGACCGGGCCACCGGCGCGTCCGCCCCTGCCGGGCGGCCGTCGGGGGCCGGCGCCGACTGGGAGTCGCGGTTCGCGACCGTCCGGCGGGCCCACGACGCGGGCTTCGTCACCCTGGCCGAGCCCCCGGCACGGCTCGACTGGCTGCCGCCCGTCGCCACTCCCACCGGTCGGGCCGCCGCCCACCCGCACGGGGTGGGCGAGCACGTGCGCGACGTGACCACGGCCATCTCGCCGCGCGCCGAGCACCGGGAGATGGGGGATGCCGGCGTCGTCGAACGGGCCGAGACAACCGTGGCGAGGTTCACCGAGGGGTTCGAGCGGGTCGTGTTCCAGGGGAGCCCCGAGCGTGGCGCCGGGTTCGTCACCAACGCCATCGCGAGAACGGTCGAGGCGGTCGAGCGGGTCGTGTTCCAGGCGAACCTCGAGCGTGTCGTCTCGGGCCTCAGCTCGGGCATCGCGAGGTTCACCGAGGCGGTCGAGCGCGCGGTCTTCCAGAGCGGTATCGAGCGGGGCCTGCACCACGCCGGCACCGTGACCCAGCGCTCGCTGCTCACCATCGAGAGCCGCCTCGGCCAGCCGCTGGTCATGGGCGGGCTGCTCGTGGTCGTGCTCGCCGTCCTGGTGGCGGGCACGCGATGAGCCTCGACGAGGTGCTGGCCGTCGACCAGGTCGGCTTCCCGATCCTGTCGGTCCTGATCGCCTGGCCCTTGGCCACCGCCGGCGTCCTGCTCCTCGTCCGCGGCCGCCGCCCGGCGGCCGTCGTGGCCACGACCGGGGCCGCGATCGAGGTGGTGCTCGCAGGGTTCATGGCCTTGCGCTTCAACGGGGGTGTCGCCGACGTCCAGTTCGTCGAACGCTCGGCACCGGTGCTGGGTGTCAGCTGGCACCTCGGTGTCGACGGGGTGAACCTGCTGTTCGTCCCGCTTACCGCCATCCTCGGGCTGCTCGTGGTCGTCTACGCCGTCTCCACCGGCACGAGCAGGGTCGGCTACTACGCGATGGCCATCCTCGCGCTCCAGGCGGCCATGATCGGTGCGTTCGTCGCGCTCGACCTGGTCGTGTTCTGGTTCTTCTTCGTCATCGAGCTGGTGCCGAGCTGGTTCCTCATCACCCGCTGGGGAACCGGCCCGCTGCGGCGTCGGGCCGCGCTCGAGTACGTCAGCTTCATGGGCGTCGGTGCGGTGCTCATGCTCGCCGGCATCCTCCTGCTCGGCCGGAACGTCGCCGCGACGACCGGCGGGAGCTACAGCTTCGAGCTCGCGCGCCTTCTCGAGGTCGGTGTCCCGGCCGACCAGCAGACACTGGTGTTCTTCCTCCTCTTCCTCGGGTTCGCGGTCAAGGCGCCGATCTTCCCCTTCCACACGTGGTTGCCAAAGGTGTTGGAGCACGGCCCCGTCGTGGGGCTCAGCGTCTTCCTGGTCGGGGTGAAGCTCGGTACCTACGGGCTCATCCGCTTCGTCATCCCCCTGATGCCGGAGGCCGCGAGCGACTGGTTCTGGCTGATGGCGCTGCTCGGGAGCACCGGCACCGTGTACGGAGCACTGCTGGCCCTGGGCCAGACCAACCTGCGCCGGATGCTTGCCTTCGCCAGCTTGGCGCACATGGGCGTCGTCATGCTCGGGATCTTCTCGCTCAACCTCGACGGGTTCGAGGGTGGCCTTCTGCAGATGGTCAACCTCGGCATCGTCGGTGCCGGACTGTTCTTCGTCGCCGGGTTCCTGACGACCCGGGTCGGACCTCCCGAACTCGGTGCGCTCGGGGGTCTCATCCACCACGCCCCCCTCTTGACGGGGGCATTCCTCGTCATCGCCCTGGCCGGGATCGGGCTCCCCGGCACGAACGGGTTCAACGGCGAGCACCTGGTCATGCTCGGGGCCTACGAGCGCAGCTGGGTGATGGCGCTGGCCGCCGGTCTCGGGGTGTTCCTCACCGCCGCCTACTCGCTGTCGTACTTCGTCCGCGGCTTCATGGGTGAGGCGAGGCCAGCCGTCGTCGACGGCGTCTACGACCTCACGACCAGCGAGAGGGGCATCGTCGTCGTCCTCGTCGGACTCATCTTCTGGATCGGACTGGGGACCGGGCCCTTCATCCAGACCATGCGTCCGTCGCTGACCGAGCTGTCCGAGCACGTCGAGGTGACGCGGCCATGAACGAGATCGCGGCCGCTGACCAGATCGGCTTCCCCATCCTGTCCACCATGGTGGTGCTGCCGCTGGTGGTGATGGTCGTCCTGGCCTTCCTGCGCGACCAGCGCGCCCTGCGGCCGGTCGCGCTCGCCGGGGCGCTGGTCGAGCTGGCGTTGTCGCTGGCGCTCGTCGCCCGTTTCCGTACCGGCGGAGCCGACTTCCAGTTCGCCGAGCAGCTGCCGTGGATCGACGTCATCGGGCTGAGCTACCACCTTGCCGTCGACGGCGTGAGCGTGCTGTTCCTGCCCCTGACCGCGCTGCTCGTGGTCCTGGTGATGCTGACCTCCTGGTCGAGCGTGCGCTACCAGCCCAAGGCGTACCTGATGACGATCCTTGGCTTCGAGACCGTCGCCATCGGCGTCTTCGCCGCCGTCGACCTCATCCTGTTCTTCGTGTTCTGGGAGCTGCTGCTGATCCCGACGTACATCCTGATCAAGGTGTGGGGCACGGGGGCCGGCCGGTCGCGCGCCGCACTCAAGTACGTGCTCTACATGCTGATGGGCTCCGCCGGGCTCCTCCTGGGCTTCATACTGCTCGGCGTCAACCACCGTGACGCGGCGGGCTCGGGCGGCGAGCTCTCGTTCGACCTGCTGGTGCTCATGGACGACACCGTGCCGCCCGGCACCCAGACCACCGTGTTCTTCCTCCTGGCCTTCGCCTTCGCCCTCAAGGCCCCGATGTTCCCGTTCCACTCCTGGATGCCCGCCGCGTTGCTCGACGGCCCGATCGGCATGGCGGTGTTCCTGGCCGGCCTGAAGATGGGCGTGTACGGCTTCTTGCGCTTCGTCATGCCACTGGTGCCGGACGCGTTCGCGACCTGGAGCTGGCTGATCGCGGTCCTCGGGGTGGTGGCGATCCTGTTCGGTGCGCTGGTGGCGCTGGCCGAACCCGACATCCGGAGGCTGCAGGCCTTCGCCAGCGTCAGCCACGTGGGCCTGGCGATGCTGGGTCTCGCCAGCCTCGACGTCCAGGGCGTGCAGGGAGCGTTGTTCCTCGTCGTCAGCCTCGGCGTGACCTCGACCGGGATGCTCCTGGCGGCCGGCTTCATCCATCACCGCGTGGGCAGCACCGACATCGCCGCCCTCGGCGGGTTGGCCCAGCGGGCACCAGCCCTCGCCACCTTCTCGCTCGTCGCCTGCCTCAGCGCCATCGCGCTGCCCGGGACGATCGGCTTCCCCGGTGAGTTTCTCGTCCTGCTCGGGGCCTTCCGGGCAGACGCCTGGCTGGCGGGCTTCGCGCTGCTCACGGTGATCCTCAGCGCCTCGTACGTCCTGGTGTTCTACGAGCGGGCGTTCCACGGGCCGGTCACCAGCCCGGTGGTGGACGCCGTCAAGGACCTGCGGCCACCGGAGGCGATCGCAGCACTGGTGACGGGCCTGGTCATCTGCGCCTTCGGGTTCTTCCCCGGTGCGCTGCTCGAGACGAGCCAGGAGTCGGTCCGCGTGCTCGTCGAACGACTCGACCCGCCCGCGGACGAGCGCGCTGGGGGGGGCTGACGTGGACACCTACTCCGTGGCCCCGCTCCTGGCGCTCCTGGCACCCGTGCTCGGGGCGGCAGGGACGGCTGCCCTGCGCGACCGCCCACCCGCACGGGAGCTGTGTGGCGTCGTCGCCGGGCTGGTTCAGCTCGGGATCATCGCCACCATGGTCCCCACCGTGCTGGCCGGTGGGACCATCTCGTTCACGATCTCGCCGTTCCTTCCGGAGGCTGCGATCGGGCTACGCGTCGACGCGCTCGGCGTCGTCCTCGCGGGAACGTCCTCGGTGCTGTGGATCCTGACCGCCATCTACTCGATGGGCTACCTCGGGACGGGCCCCGACCGTTCGCTCGCGCGCTTCCACGTCTACTTCGGCCTCACCATCGCCGCCACGATGGGGGTGGCGTTCTCGGTCAACCTGCTGACGCTCTACCTCTTCTACGAGGCGTTGACCATCATCACCTACCCGCTGGTGACGCACACGCACA
>JACCUZ010000355.1 GCA_013698395.1 Sporichthyaceae bacterium | reverse complement strand
ACGTCTCCGGCGCATCTTCGCAGGTCAGACGGCATATTCGGGGCATTCGCCCTGGTCAGCGACACGCCGACGAGACGCCGGGAACAGAACCCGGCTTACAGGCCGACTCGTCCGCCGGCTGGGCCTGACTGTCAACCATGGGGTCTGATTCGGTGGCCGTCAGGTGTCACGCCCCTTTGGCGCGCCGGCGAGACGCAGCGAGTCTTGGAGAAGCTCGCTGAGCTCGTCGAGTCCCAACCGGTCAAGCCGCACGAGAACAAGTTGCGGTGACCTGTCATGGTGAGGGATCCAGAAGTAGGAGCCATCAAGGTGCGAGCGAACCAGGCCGGCTGACCCCAGCTCGATCGCTCGGTGACCCCCGGGTTGGCAAGACAGATCCGCCGGACATCGTCCTCAGCGGCCATACCGTCAGCGATATGACGAGGAGAGAGTCATGAGCATAGGAAGCCTTCGTTGTGTCGTGATCAACGTTACGGACCTGAAGGTTGCCTACGACTTCTGGTCAGCGGTCACCGGCCTGGAGATCATCGGGTCTGAACAAGGATGGCACGGATGGCTTGGCTACCTAGGAAGCAAGGATCCTTGGAAGCACGAGATCATCCTCCAACAAGTCGGCGCGTCGCCTGTCGAGGCAGGACTGCCTGGCCCGACTGGGACTAACGCGGTGCACGTCGACATCACCCCGGAGGATGGGGTGGACAAGGCCATTGAACAGATCGTCCAGATCGGCGGCACCGTCAAGAAGCCTCCAAGCCTCTACCCCCGCCCGCGATCACGCGGTGACGAACCCCCAGTGATCGACTGGGCAGTCATGCAAGACCCGTTCGGCAACGAGTTCTGTCTCGTGGATGCGCTCACCGAAGACCAATCACGAGCGGCAATGGCCGCCGACGCGACCACCGACCACGAGTTCCGGTCCGCCGCTGGCGTCACCCGCTGACGAGTTGTCGCCGCAAACGGCTGCGGCTCCCGTGTGCACGCCGTAGAGCTCCGCTCAGGTGCGACCCGGGGCTGCCTCGATGGCCTCGCACACCTTGCGGACCACCTCGACCCGGGCCCAGCGCTTGTCCTCGGCGGCGATCACGTGCCAGGGCGCGGCGGGGTGGTCGGTGCGCTGCAGCATGTCCTCGACGGCCTGTGCGTACTGCTTGCGCTTCTCCCGGTTGCGCCAGTCCTCGTCGGTGAGCTTCCACGCCTTCAGGGGGTCGTGCCGGCGACGCTCGAAGCGGCGTGCCTGCTCCTCGGGAGTGACGTGCATCCAGAACTTGACGAGGATCATCCCCTCGGCCGCGAGTGTCGTCTCGAAGCTGACGATCTCGTCGTAGGCACGCCTCCACTGTTCCTTGGTGGCGAACTTCTCGACCCGTTCGACGAGGACCCGGCCGTACCAGCTCCGGTCGAACACAGCCATCCCGCCCCAGCCGGGCAGCTTGGGCCAGAAGCGCCAGAGGAAGTGGTGGCGCATCTCGTCGTGGGTGGGGGCGGCGAACTGGCTGACGCGGACGTGACGGGGGTCGAGGTGGTCGACCAGGCGCTTGATTGCCCCGCCCTTGCCCGAAGCGTCCCACCCCTCGAAGACCACGCAGAGCGGCGGGCCGAGCGTCCCGTCGCCGATCTGCCCACCCAGTGCCAACCGCAGGTGCAACAACCGGAGCTGCGCCTCCTCGAGCTGCGTGGCTTCATCGCTGCGCGACAGGCGAGCGGTCGTGTCTACCCGATCGAGCCGACCCATGAGGCGAGGGTGCCAGGTCCGGCGTCTTTCGTGCCAGGGTGGCCCCATGACCTTTCCGAGTCCGGTCGGGAGCGCGCCCCCCTGGGTGGTCGTAGGCATCGACAATGGCGGCACGAGCAACAACGCGACGGTCCTCAGCGCAGGAGGTGATTTTCTCGTCGACAGGCTCGTGGAGGTACCGAGCCGTGTCGTCGAGGGGACGACCGCCGCGGTGGAGGCCATGGTGGAGGCCCTGGCCAAGGTGCTGGAGGTCACCGACAGGCCGCGCTCAGCGGTGCGTGCCGTCGGCCTCGATACGCCGGGGCCGGCTAGCGCCGACGGCGTCATCTCCTCCCGCGGCTCGACCAACTTTTCCGACCCCCAGTGGTGGGGGTTCGACGTACGCGGCGCCTTGGAGGACCGACTCGGCCTACCGGTGGTCTACAACAACGACGGCAACGCCGCTGCGCTCTACGCCCACCATGAGCACTTCGGCGCCGATGCCCTCGGCCGTTCCTCGGTCTCGGCCATCGTGGGCACCGGCCTCGGCGGCGGAGTCGTGGAGCGGGGCCAGGTGGTCCGCGGAGCGGCGGGCATGGCAGGTGAGCTGGGGCACGTGGTGATCCCCTTGGACGGGCTCCTGGAACCCGGGCAGCCGCTGCCGCGGTGCAACTGCGGCAACGAAGGTGATGCTGAGAGCATCGCCTCGCTGACGGGAATCCTCAACAACCTGTTGCCGTACTGGCTCTCCGGCCACCCCGACCACCCGCTGGCCGCGATGCCGACGGCGGCGGCCGCCAAGGCGGTACGCGGGCTCGCCGCCGATGGCGACGAGCTGGCGTTGAAGGTCTTCGAGCAGCAGGCGAAGGCGCTCGGGCGACTGTTCACCATCGCCGCCCAGTTCACCGACCCGCATGCCTACTTCGTCGGGGGCGGAGTGGTCGAGACGGAGCCGGACTTCCGGTCATGGTTCCTCGCCACGGTCTCCGAGAACACCCAACTGCGCGTGGAGCAGCGCACGGTCTCCACCGTCGGCCTGATCCCGCACCTCGACATGGCGGGAGCCCGGGGGGCGGCCGTGGCCGCGCTGTCTGTCGCGGCACGCCAGTCGGCCGACTCGTAGCGTGAGGAACTGCCGGCGGCGGGCATCCCCCGCCGCCACCGCTGCTGGCCGGCAGATTGCGACATGGGGCTGCGTCGTCGTCCTGCTCGGGCGCTTCTGCATCACCAGGCTTGCTGGGTCGGGCGGATCAGGATCTCGTTGAGGGCGACGTGGTCGGGTTGGGTCAGCGCGAACACGACGGTTCGCGCGACATCTGCGGCATCGAGCGGGCGTAGCTGTTCGAGCCGTCGCTCCAGCGTGGCGCGTGCGCCGGCGTCAGTGATCTGCTCACGCAGCGGCGTATCGACGGCACCCGGTTCGACAACGATCACCCGGACGCCGCGGTCAGCCACTTCCTGACGCAGCACGTCACTGAACGCGCCCACGGCGAACTTGCTCGCGTTGTAGACCGCGGTCGAAGGCCGGGTCACTCGACCCGCCGCGGAGGACATCTGTACGACTGAACCTCTGCGCCGCAGGAGATGCGGTAGCGCGGCACGGGTCATGAACATCAAGCCCAGCACATTAGTGTTGATCATCCGGACCCATTCGCTGGTGTCCGCGGTCTCGATCGGCCCCAGCAGCATCACCCCCCGCGTTGTTGACGAGGATATCCAGCGCCCCGAGCTCGTCCACGGTGCGCTGCACCGCGGCAGCGCAGGCATCCGCGTCCCTGACGTCCAGGTCCATCGCGATTCCTTCGGAGCCCCGATCGGTCAACCGCTGCACCAGGTCGTCGAGCCGGTCCGTGCGCCGTGCCCCCACAGCCACCGCGGCTCCCGCTGCTGCGAGCGCCTCAGCCGTAGCCTCTCCGATGCCTGATGACGCACCGGTCACCATTGCCACCTTGCCCTGCAGGGGTGCCTGAACGAGCCCCGGGGCCCGCGGCGCAAGCAGATGGCTCTCTAGCCCTTCCTGCATGGCTGGATTCTGGCATCATGCGCAACTGTGACCAGCGACCAGGATGCTGCGGACGAGGCCGACCGCGCGCTCAAGGCCAAGCACCGCGCCATGTGGGCACTTGGTGACTATCCAGCAGTGGCCGCCGAGCTGGTTCAGGACCTGGGACCTGCTCTGGTCGAAGCGTGCGTCGTGCGTCGCGGGGACAGGGTGTTGGACGTCGCAGCCGGGTCGGGCAACGCCGCTATTCCTGCGGCGCTGGCCGGTGGCCACGTCGTGGCCTCAGACCTCACTCCCGAGCTGCTCGAGTCCGGTCGTCGACTGGCCGCGACCAAGGGCGCCGAGGTGGAGTGGCGCGAGGCCGACGCCGAAGCGCTGCCGTTCGCCGACGGTGAGTTCGACACGGTGATGTCGTGCCTCGGGGTCATGTTCGCGCCCCACCATCAGGCGAGTGCCGACGAGCTGGTCCGCGTCTGCCGTTCGGAGGGAACCATCGGCCTGCTGAGCTGGACGCCGGAGGGTTTCATCGGCCAGATGTTCGCGACCATGAGGCCGTACGCCCCGCCGCCCCCGCCCGGCGCGCAGCCTCCGCCTCTGTGGGGCAGCGAGGAGCACGTCCGCGCACTGCTCGGTGACCGGGTGACGGACGTTGTGGCGCGTCGGCAGACCGTGACAGTCGACCACTTCGACGTACCCGAGGCCTTCCGCGACTACTTCAAGGCTCGCTACGGCCCGACCATCGCCGTCTACCGGGCCATCGCGGACGACCCGGAGCGTGTCGGCGCGCTCGACCGCGACCTGGATGATCTGGCCAAGCGCCACGATCACGGCACGGAGAGCCTGGTCATGGACTGGGAGTATCTGCTGCTCACCGCCCGCAAGAAGTGATACTGCAGAAGACATGGACAGCAGCCACAGGTCGGGTTCGGACGCGACCAGGACCGCGCTCGCGATGGTCCGCGCCGACTGGCAGCACGATGACGAGGGATGGTCACAGCTGTGGGCGGTCGCCGACGATCCGGCTGCGGTCGCCCGCGAGCTGTCGACGCTGTGCCGGGAGACCCTCGAACACCTTGCGTCGGTCGCAGGCGTGTCCACCGGGGAGATGCTGCACAGGATGGCCGCCAAGCTGATACCGCACCCCGAAGCCGGCCACGTGACGCTCATGGATCTGCCTGCGGCCGACCCTCAGCACTGAGTGAGGATCTCGGCTCCGCCGTCTGTGACCAGGATGGTGTGCTCGAACTGAGCTGACCGCTTGCGGTCCTTGGTGACGACCGTCCACCCGTCGTCCCACATGTCCCACTCGTGCGTGCCGAGGTTGAGCATCGGCTCGATGGTGAACGTCATGCCCGTCTGCATGACCGTGTCCGCGCGCGGGTCGTCGTAGTGAGGCACCACCAGCCCTGAGTGGAAGGCTGCGCCGATGCCGTGTCCGGTGAACTCACGCACCACCCCGTAGCCGAACCGGCGGGCGTAGGACTCGATGACGCGCCCGATGACGTTGATGGGCCGCCCTGGGCGCACGGCCCGAATTGCCCGGTGGAGGGCCTCGCGCGTGCGCTCCACCAGCAAGCGGTCCTGCTCAGCGACCTCACCGACCAGGTACGTCGCGTCGGTGTCTCCGTGCACCCCGTCGACGTACGCGGTGATGTCCACGTTGACGATGTCGCCCTCCCGCAGCGTCGTGCTGTCGGGGATTCCGTGGCAGACGACCTCGTTGACCGATGTGCACAGCGACTTGGGAAAGCCTCGGTAGCCGAGGGTGGAGGGATAGGCGCCCGCTGCCACGAGGAACTCATGGCCGATGCGGTCGAGCTCGTCGGTGCTGACGCCCGGGGCCACGTGCCGCCCGACCTCGGCGAGAGCCTGTGCCGCCACTCGGCCGGCCACCCGCATCCGTGCGATGGTGTCGGCGTCCTTGACCTCGGGGCCGGTGTAGCGGCGCGGTCCCGGACTACCGACATAGTCAGGCCGGGGAATCCTGGCCGGCACGACCCGCTCCGGCGAGACCCGCCCAGGGGTCAGAATGGTCATGGGCCGCGAGTCTAGTTACGGGCAGGATGGGATCCATGAGCGACAACGACCAGTGGTGGTTCTGCCTCAAGCACCAAGCCGTCGAGCGAACGGACGCCTGCGCCAACGCCGAGCGATTGGGCCCTTACGGCAGTCGTGAGGAAGCCGAGAATGCCCTGGCCAGCGCGGCGCAGCGCACGGAGGCGTGGGACAACGACCCCAGGTGGAACGACGACTGAGCGCTCGATCACACCCTGCACGTGACCCGGGGC
>JACCUZ010000336.1 GCA_013698395.1 Sporichthyaceae bacterium | reverse complement strand
CGCGCGACCTGTTCGTCGACGACCGGCCGTTCCGGACCGGGTACGTCGAGGCTGTGGCGACCGAGGAAGGCCGACGCCGCTCAGGATTGGGCACCCTGGTGATGATGCGGATCGCGGATGTGATCCGGCAGCACATGCAGATGGGCGCCTTGTCCACCGGGCATCACCGGTTCTACGAACGCCTGGGCTGGGAGCGCTGGCGCGGACCGACGTACGTCCGCGAGGGCGACCGCCTGCTTCGGACCGAAGATGAAGATCGTGGGGTCATGGTGCTGCGGCACGGGCCCGGCGCCACCGTCGACCTTACGGCGGCGATCGCCTGCCCAGCCCGCGCGGGTGACGACTGGTAGGGCTCAGACCACGCCGTAGAGCCGGTCGCCCGCGTCTCCGAGCCCCGGCACGATGTAGCCGAGCTCGTTGAGCCCCTCGTCGAGCCCCGCGGTCACCACCGACACCGGCACCGAGGAGGAGCCGAACGCTTGATCGAGCACAGCCAGGCCCTCCGGTGCAGCGAGCAGGCAGATCGCGGTGATGTCGTCGGCGCCGCGGTCGAGCAAGAACGTCAGCGCAGCCACCAGGGTGCCACCCGTCGCCAGCATGGGGTCGAGCACGTAGCACTGCCGCCCGGAGAGGTCCTCGGGGAGCCGGGTCGCGTACGTCGAGGCCTTCAGCGTCGACTCATCGCGGATCATGCCCAGGAAGCCGACCTCGGCGGTCGGCAGGAGCCGGACCATCCCGTCGAGCATGCCCAGCCCGGCGCGCAGGATCGGCACGACCAGGGGTTTCGGCGCGGCCAGCCGCACACCGGTGGTCGGCGCGACGGGGGTCGTGATGCGGGCCGGCACTGTGCGTACGTCACGGGTGGCTTCGTAGGCGAGCAACGTGACCAGTTCGTCGACGAGCCGGCGGAACGTCGGCGAGTCGGTGCGCTCGTCGCGCAGAGCCGTGAGCTTGTGGGCCACCAGAGGATGGTCGGCGACGTGGGTCCGCATGAGCCACACGCTAGTGGAGCCGCTGCCCGCGACCCCCTGCCGTTATCGGCCGATCTCTGCCACGATGCGGCTAACCGGCGTCCGGCCCTGCGACGCGAGGAGGTGGCGGTGCCCGAGGACACCCTCGTCGACTTCGCCGTCGTGGCCTTCCGCGAGGACGGCCAGTGGCAGATCGGCTCCCTACCCCACCGCGCCGCGCAGGACATGGGTGCGCTGGTCGCCGCGGTCCGCCAGCAGCCCAGCGAGGGAGTCACGCTCGCGATGTGCTCCTACGGCGACGACTTCTTCCTGGTCCTGCGACCCGACGCCGGCGACATTCGGCTGCTGGTCTCTGACGCCAGCGCTGCCCGCGAATGGCCGGTGGCGCGCGAGGCGCTCAAGCTGGTCGGTGAGCCTGACCTGGACGAGGATGACGAGGTCGACCTGGTCGAGCCGGCGGGTGACCTGGAGATCTTCGCCGACCTAGGCATGGACTCGATGGAGCTGCAGGCGGTGTGCACCGACCTGGATCTCTACCCCGACGAGATGCTCGGCCGGATCGCCGCCCGGATCGGATTCGGGCCGCAGTTCGACCGCGCCGTCGACGACGACCTGACCTGACGCCCCGCTGGAGCCCACGGTGCCCTACTTCACCGCCGTCCTGGTCCGCGAAGGGCCCAAGTGGGTCGCGCGCGACGTCGACGTCGAGAGCATGTCCGACCGCACTGAGGCGGTCGACATGATGCGCGAGATCGGCTCCGACGAGAACCCGGTGCTGCTGCTCGTCGAACGCGAGGACGCGTGGTGGGGAGTGGTCCGCGTCGACGGCGACGAGGATCCTCGGGTCTTCGTCTCGAACGCCTCCGGTGCGGGAGCCAGTGTGTACGCCGATGTGCTCGCAGTCGAGGTTGACGACACCGACGAGCTCGTCGAGACGGAAGGATGCGCCGGAGACTTCGACCTCCTTGCCGACCTGGGAACGTCGCCCGAGGTCCTGCAGCAGATGTGTGACGACGAGGTGCTGCCGATGGACGCGCTCACGGCGATTGCGGAAGCCGCCGGGTTCGCCGAGGTGCTCGACTCCCTACGCTGACCGCCCGTGGCCCGGTCGGGAACGACGTACGCCGAATGGATGCGCCTGGCGCTCGCCGAGGCGCAGCTCTGCGACGCGGCCGAGGACGTGCCGGTCGGGGCCGTAGTGGTCGACGCTGCCGGGGAGTTGCTGGCCCGGGGTCACAACGTCCGACAGGCCGAGGGCGATCCAACTGGTCACGCGGAACTGGTGGCGCTGCGCCGCGCCGCCGAGGTCATGGGTGAGTGGCGGCTGTCCGGCTGCACCCTGGTCGTCACCCTCGAGCCGTGCACCATGTGTGCCGGCGCGCTGGTGCTGGCCAGGGTTGCCCGCCTGGTCTATGGCGCCGATGACCCGAAGGCGGGGGCGGTGGGGTCGCTCTGGGATGTCGTGCGGGACCGCCGGCTCAACCACCGCCCGGAGGTGGTGCGTGGAGTGCTTGCCGACGAGTCCACTGAGCTGCTCCGCACGTTTTTCCAGGCGCGCCGGGACGTCCGGTAATCTTCCCGGCGGTGGCGTGTCCGAGCGGCCGAAGGAGCACGCCTCGAAAGCGTGTGAGGGGGCAACTCCTCCGTGGGTTCAAATCCCACCGCCACCGCCACGGTGCTGGCGACGGCTTCGCAGGTCAGAGACTTGCGGGGACGTCGCTAGTGTCCGTTCTGGGGCCTAGTGGTCACAGGGTGGTCACAGGAATGACAGGCGTGCCACGTCGGCCGGGGTGATGAGAGCCGCGACCCGCCGGGCCGCGGCCGCCTGCATGTCCAGATCGACGTGCGAGGAGG
>JACCUZ010000323.1 GCA_013698395.1 Sporichthyaceae bacterium | reverse complement strand
CGCGCAGCGACGGACGCTGCTCGAGCAGCCGGGCCGCGGCGCGCAGGAGCACATCGGGGGCCTTGAGCGGCTGGATCCGGCCAACGAAGAGCAGGAGGTAGGCGTCGTCGGCCACGCCGAGCCGGCGGCGGGCCGCAGCGCTCGACCCGGGGGTGAAGGCAGCCAGGTCGACTCCCGGCGGGACGGTTTCCACCCGGGAGGGGTCGGCGTCGTAGAGCTCGACCAGGTGGGCAGCCTCCTGATCGGTGTTCGCGACCAGCCGGTCGGCGGCGTCGACCACCTGGCTCTCGCCGATCTCCCGGGCGAGCGGCTCGGGGACGTCACCCTCGGCCAGAGCGGAGTTCTTCACCCTGGCCATGGTGTGCATCGAGTGCACGAGCGGGACGTCCCAGCGCTCGGCTGCCAGCCAAGCCACCTGGCCGGAGAGCCAGTAGTGGGAGTGCACGAGGTCGTACCAGCCCGGCTCGCGCGCCGCCTCCAACCGCAGCAGGCCTGCGGTGAACGCGCACAGCTGAGCGGGGAGGTTCTCCTTGACGAGCCCCTCGAACGGTCCCGCGGTGACGTGGCGGACGGTGACGCCCGGTGTGAGCTCGACCGCAGGCGGCAGATCGGAGCTGGTCGCGCGGGTGATCACATCGACCTCGACCCCAAGTGCGGCCAGGCGGCTGGACAGCTCGACGACGTAGACGTTCATGCCGCCGGCGTCACCGCTGCCGGCCTGGTCCAGGGGCGAGGTGTGCACGCTGACCATGGCGACGCGCCGCGGCAGCGCGCCACGGGGTCGGATGACAGCCGGATTGGCCACAGGTACCTCCGGAAGGTAGGCAACCTCCGCGACACGCGGCGAATTCCCTCACCCTCGGGATTACGCTGTCCCAGCCGGGTCAGCCGCGACCTGGCGCACGGCGACCAACGTGTCGTGAAAGTCGCCGCCCCGACCCAGGATGTCGATGCCGTCGCTGGTCAGAGCGTTTGCCGACCCACCGGCGCCGTCGGTGCCCGGCAACCACCAGCCCGAAGGCAGGGCAGCGGTGCCTGGCGAGACGCGGTCGCCCACTTTCGCGCGGGCCACCACCCGTCCGCGCTGGTTGTGCACCTCAACGAGGTCGCCGTCCGCGATGCCGCGGGCGGCCGCGTCTGCCACGGACAGGTCGATCCACGGCTCCTTCTCGCGCCGGGTCTGCCGCTGCATCCCGCCGTAGCTGGAGTTGAGGAAGTGCAGTGCGTACTTCGCGCTCACCAAGGACAGCAACCCGTCGGACGGCAGCCCAACAACGGCAGGCACGGGAAGCGCGGCGAGGTCGCAGCGCCCGTCCGGGGTCGGGAATCCTCCCTGGGCGAAGGGGCGGCCGTCGGCCGGCAGCCTCAGTTTTACCCATCCCTCCTCGGCGAGGCGCTCCAGAGTGATGCCGGCCACGTAGGGATGGTCGGTGTCGAGCACCGAACGGATGATCTGCTCGTCGGTCTCGGCCATGGCTTGGTGGTCGATGCCCATGCGCGCGGCCAGCCGGCGGAACAGGTCGGCGGTCGGCACCGCCTCTCCCCGCGGTGCGACGGCCGGGCGGTTCAGGGCGAGGTAGGCGTGTCCCCAGGAGTACATGAGGTCGAGGTGCTCCGCCTGTGTCGTTGCCGGGAGGACGTAATCCGCATGACGGGCAGTGTCGGTGAGAAACTGCTCATGCACCACCGTGAACAGGTCCTCACGGGCAAGCCCGCGCAGCACGAGGTTCTGGTGCGGGGCCGTGACGGCGGGGTTGCTGCAGTAGACGACCAGCGCCCGCACCGGCGGGTCCATGGCCGGGTCGGTCAGAGCGCGTCCGAGCTGCAGCATGTTGACCGACCGCAGGGCCGGGTTCTCCAGCTCGGGCATGGCCAGCCGGTCCATGCGCAACGACGACCGCATGAGCCCCCCGACCAGTCCGACCGGGCCTCCACCGCGGTGGCGCCACGCGCCGGTCAGCGCCGGGAGGGCGGCGAGGGTGGCAAAGGTGGCTGAGCCGTTCTTCCGGTGCTCCATGCCGACCAGTGACCTGATCACGGCGGGCTGGGTGGTGGCGTAGTCGCGGGCGAGCTCGACGATCACGTCCTCATCGATGCCGGTGACGGCTGCTGCCCGCTGGGGAGGGAACTCGCCGGCCCGTCGGCGGAGCTCGTCGAACCCTGTCGTGTGGGCATCGACGTACGCCGCGTCGTGAAGTCCCTCCTCGATGATGACGTTCATCAGCGCGAGGGCGAGGGCGCCGTCGGTCCCGGGGTTCAGCGAGATGTGGAGATCGGCCTGGTCCGCGGTACGGGTGCGTACCGGGTCGATGACGACGACCTTGGCGCCGTTGTCCCGGCGGGCCTTGAGGACGTACGGCCATAGGTGCAGGTTGGTGACCACCGTGTTCGTGCCCCAGAGCAGGATCAGCCGGGCGTGGACGATGTCCTCGGGGTCGATGCCGACGTAGGTGCCCATTGCTGCCGTGTATCCGGCCTGCCCGTTGTCGCCGCAGATGGTGCGCTCCAGCCGGCTAGCACCGATGAGAGCAAAGAAGCGTCGGTCAATCGACATCCCCTGCACCATGCCCTGCGTGCCGACGTAGCTGTAGGGCAGGACAGCTTCGCCCCCGGACTCTTCGATCACCTGCTGCAAGCGCCCGGAGATGTCATCGAGGGCGGCGTCCCAGCTGACCTGTTCGAAGCGGCCGTCGCCCTTGGGGCCGACGCGCCGGAGCGGATGCAGGACACGGTCGGCGCTGTAGAGCCGGTCTTGGAGGTACGGGTTGACCTTGGCACAGAGGCCGCCGGAGGTGAACGGGTGGTCGGGATCACCGCGCAGCTGCACCGCGCGGCCGTCCTGGACCGTGATCTGCCACGAGCACGTGTCCGGGCAGTCGTGCCAGCACGCACCACGTACGACTCCGTCGACCACCGGACTGAGATCCATGAGCTCCTCCGTCAGCAACACCGCGTGCGCCGTGAATGACGTCTACGTCTCTAGATGGGCCGACCCTGTGCCCAATCCACGGTGAAAGGGCATCTGGGCGGCGCACCTTGAGCGTGTGCGTGACTGCTCTACCGTAATTCGGGTACGCCGTCGAGTGCGGGTCAGGAGTCAACCAGCCGGACCCGCAAGCGCCGGAACCCCTTGCCCTTGCTCTCGACCTTGACCACCTCGATGCGGCCGATCTGGCTGGTCGAGGCAACGTGGGTGCCGCCGTCGGCCTGCGTGTCGAGCCCGACGATGTCGACGATGCGCACCTCGGTCAGGTCAGGCGGCAGCAGGTTGGTCGCCGTCCGGATGATGTCGGGGATCTCGAACGCCTCGTCTCGCGGCAGCACCTTGACGTCGATCCGGCGGTCGGCGGCGATCTCTGCGGCGCACGCCGCGGCCACCCGGTCGCGGAAGTCGGCCGGGATGTCGGGCAGGTCGAAGTCCATCCGCGCCGACAGCGGCTCCATGTTGCCGCCGGTCACCAGCGCGGCGAAGTCCCGAAAGACCACACCAGTCAGCAGGTGCAGCGCGGAGTGCGTACGCATCAACGCGGTACGCCGCTCGTCCTCGATCGCGCCGTGCACCGCGGTACCCCGCGGCGGTATCGGATCGCCCTCGGCCGGGATCAGGAAGAGGTCCTCGCTCCGGCGTACGCCGACGATGCGGGTCTGCACCCCACCCCACAGCAACACGCCATGATCGGGTGGCTGCCCGCCGCCGCCGGGATAGAACGCCGAGCGATCCAGCACGATCCCCTGC
>JACCUZ010000279.1 GCA_013698395.1 Sporichthyaceae bacterium | reverse complement strand
CGCCGGCTCCGCCGCCGCGCTGGGTCTTGTTGACCTTCGCGGTGGCGTTCTTCAGGCTGGGGCCGACCTCGTCGACCTCGACCTCGTACACGGTGCGCTTCTCGCCCTCCTTGGTCTCGTAGGACCGCTGCTTGAGCCGGCCGGAGACGATGACGCGCATGCCGCGCTGGAGGGACTCAGCGACGTTCTCGGCTGCCTGTCGCCACACGTTGCAGGACAGGAACAGGCTTTCGCCGTCCTTCCACTCGTTGGTCTGCTTGTCCAGGAACCGCGGTGTGGAGGCGATCCGGAACTTCGCCACGGCGGCACCGCTGGGGGTGAAGCGCAGCTCCGGGTCGTCGACGAGGTTGCCGACGAGGGTGATGACGGTGTCGCCTGCGGCCATGGGTGGCTCCTAAGGGTGGAACGGACTGTTCGGAACGGTCAGCGCAGTTCGGGGCGCATGACCTTGGTGCGCAGCACGGCCTCGTTGAGGTTGAGCTGGCGGTCGAGCTCCTTGACCGTCGCGGGCTCAGCCTGCAGGTCGATGACGGCGTAGATGCCCTCGGCCTTCTTGGCGATCTCGAACGACATCCGGCGACGGCCCCAGATGTCGACCTTCTCGACGTTGCCGCCGTCCTTCTTCACGACCGACAGGAACTGGTCGAGAGCCGGGGCGACGGTGCGCTCCTCGACGTCGGGGTCGAGGATGACCATGAGTTCGTAGTGACGCATGCGGACAACCCACCTCCTCTGGACTGGGCGGCCACGGTCTCTCCGTGACAGGAGGGCTACTGCGTCGGGTCACCGGCACATGGGCCCGATGACCAGGTTGCCCAGACTACCGGGGACCTGCGACAGGACCGAATCGTCGTCCACAGGTCGCCGGGGAGGGCGCAGAACCGGTTCTATGCCGGAAGCGGAGGACGGGGATGTCCTTCGCCGCCCGCGGTTGCACACGGCACGACCCGGTCCCGCAGTCTCCGTAGCAGCGCTGTAAAGGTCTCGAGGTCGCCGGTGTCGGCCAGCGGCCCGGTCAGCCACGTCTGGATGAGCTCCAGGTGCCCGGGCAGCGCGGCGACCATCAGCCGCCGTCCCCCGTCGGTGATCACCGCGTACGTCGTGCGCCGGTCGGTCGCGCACGCCTGCCGGGCGACCAGCCCGCGCTCGACCAACCGGTCGACGACCCGGGTGACGCCGCTCGTGGTGAGCGAGGTCTGGGCCGACAGGTCAGTCATTCGCAACAGCCCCTCGGGGGAGCGCGCCAGCCGGAGGAGCACCTCGAACTCGACAGGGGAGACGCCGTGCTCGGCGAGCTGGCTGCCACCTCGGGCCGCCAGGGCGGTGAAGATCTCGGCGAACAGCCCCATCACGGTGAGCCGAGGATCGGCGAAGAGCACCTCGCCCCCCGGCGACGGCTTCTGTTCGGGCCGGCCGCCGGAGCCAGCAGCACCCGCGCGGCGGCCCGGCAGGCTCACTGTCCCTTGGGTCACGAGCCCATCGTACAACAATTTGACAAGCGGAATATTGAGAGAGCAATCTTTGCTGTAGCAGACGTCGCCCAGACCGGCACCCCGGTATACCCCGCCGAAAGGACAATCGTGACCACCACCTCTGACACCGCCGCACAGACCGCCGTCGAGCAGGACGCCGAGGCCGCCGCGACCTCCCGTGTCGTGGACGGCGTGACACTGCCCGCCGCGGGCACGTACGTGCTCGACCCCACGCACACCCGGATCGGCTTCGTCGCCCGTCACCTGATGGTGACCAAGGTGCGGGGGAGCTTCCGGCAGTTCGAGGGCAGCATCACCATCTCGGAGGAGCCGGGCGGCTCCACCGCCGAGGCGACGATGCAGTCCGCCTCCATCGACACCGGTACTCCGGACCGGGACGCTCACCTGGTGTCCGGGGACTTCCTCGAGGTCGAGAAGTACCCGACCGTACGGTTCGCCAACGCCCGCGTCGCCTCGCAGAAGGGTGCCAACTTCACCGTCGTAGGCGACCTGACCATCAAGGACGTCACCCGCGAGGTCACCCTCGACGTCGAGCTCGACGGGGTCGCCAAGGACCCGTGGGGCAACGAGAAGCTCGCCGTCACGGCGTCGACGGAGATCGACCGTGAGGACTTCGGCATGACCTGGAACGTCGCGCTGGAGACCGGCGGCGTGCTGGTCTCCAAGAAGGTGCGCATCGAGATCGAGGCGCAGGCCGACCGCCAGTCCTGAGCCTCACCGACCGACCCGGACCCCCGGCGAGCGCTCCGTGCTTGCCGGGGGTTCGGCGTCCCCCTCGGTAGCCTGCTGGCCCGTGGCCCTCACCGTGCGCGAGATCAGCCGGGAGGAACACCTCGCGTACGTCTCCCGGACGGCCGCCCGGACGTCGGTGAGCTTCCTGCAGTGCCCGTCCTGGGCCGAGGTGAAGAGCGAGTGGGGGGCACAGAGCCTGGGCTGGTTCGACGCGTCGGGCGAGCTGGTCGGCGCCGGCCTGGTTCTGCTGCGGGCGGTGCCGAAGGTGCGCCGGTTCCTGGCGTACCTTCCCGAAGGGCCGGTCATCGACTGGGCCACCGAGGACCTCGGTGGATGGCTGGGCCCCATGGTCGACCACCTCAGGGCGGCCGGCGCGTTCGGCATCAGGATGGGCCCGCCCGTCGTACGCCGTCGCTGGTCCGCGCAGACGGTGAAAGGCGCGATCGCGGACGACGGCGCGACCCGGCTCGCCGACGTACCTCCTGATTCCTCCGACGCGGTGGGCGAGCACGTGGCAGCGACCCTCGAGGGCCTGGGTTGGCGGGCGCCCACCAACGATGGTGGCTTCACCGCGGGCCAGCCGCAGTACGTCTTCCAGGTGCCACTGGTCGGGCGGTCGGAGGAGGAGCTGCTGGCGGGCTTCAACCAGCTCTGGCGGCGCAACGTCAAGAAGGCCGACAAGGCCGGGGTCGAGGTGACGCTCGGATCGGCGGGGGACCTGCCGGCGTTCCACGAGCTGTACGCCGAGACGGCGGCCCGCGACCACTTCACGCCCCGCCCGCTGACGTACTTCGAGCGGATGTGGTCGGCGATGACGACCGAGGACCCGGACCGGATCCGGCTCTACCTGGCCCGCCATGAAGGCGACCTGGTTGCCGCGACGACGATGGTGCGGGTGGGGCGACACGCGTGGTACTCCTACGGCGCCTCGTCGACCGCCAAGCGCGAGGTGCGCGGGTCCAACGCGGTGCAGTGGCGGATGATGCGCGACGCGGCCGCGGCGGGGGCCGAGGTCTACGACCTGCGTGGCATCACCGAAACCCTCGCCGAGGACAACCCGCACTTCGGTCTCATCCAGTTCAAGCTCGGCACGGGCGGAGAGGCCGTGGAGCTGCTCGGCGAGTGGGACCTGCCGCTGAACCGCCTGCTGTTCAAGGCGCTCGAGGTCTACCTGGCGCGCCGCTGATGTCCTTCTCGCTGTACGTCGACGAGGACAGGTGGCGCGGTCACCTGTCCTCGCTGGTGTCGTCGTCGCCGGGACTCGCGCCGGTCATCAAGGGCAACGGCTACGGGCTGGGGCTGGGCCGGCTGGCCGCCGAGGCCGAGCGGCTCGGGGTCGACACGGTCGCGGTCGGGACGAGCGACGAGCTGCCCCGCGTACGCGAGCACTTCGGAGGCGACGTGCTGGTGATGACGCCGTCCTACCCGCGGCCCGAGCCCGACCCGACCGGTCGGGTGATGCGCACGGTGTCGCACGTGTCGGCGCTGCGGGAGGCCGCCGGGGCGCGGGTGGTGCTCGAGGCGATGACCACGATGCGTCGGCACGGGATCGGTCCGGCCGACGTTGCGGAGGCGGCCCGGTTGCTGACCGACGTACGACTGGAAGGTGTTGCCTTCCACCTGCCGATCGACCGGCAGGGAGGTTATGACCCGGCGGTCGAGGTCGCGACCTGGCTGGAGCGGTTTGGGGCGGCGGGCGTGCCGACCGACGTGGCGTGGGTCAGCCACCTGACGGCGGACGAGCTTGCGCGGCTGCGGGCCCAGTTCCCCACGACGACGTTCCGGCCGAGGATCGGGACGGCGCTGTGGCTGGGGGACCGGGAGGCGCTGGTGGCGCGCGGCACCGTCCTCGACGTGCACCCTCTGGGGCGGGGCGAGCGGTACGGCTACCGCCGGCGGCGGGCGGTACGCGACAGCCATCTCCTCGTGATCAGCGGGGGGACCGCGCACGGGGTGGCCCTCGAGGCGCCGCGCGTGGCCAGGGGCCCGGTCGGGCGCGGCAAGGCGCTGGCGGTCGGGACACTGGCGGCGGCGAACCTGTCGCTGTCACCTTTTCGGTGGGCCGGGCACCAGCGGTGGTTCGCCGAGCCGCCGCACATGCACGTGTCATTGGTGCTACTGCCGGCTTCGGTTACCCCGCCACGGATCGGCGACGAGCTGGACTGCGACGTGCGGCTTACGACGATCCACCCCGACCGCGTCGCGCCGCTGGTGGGGAGGCGGCGGCGTTGACCACGTATACGTGGTCGTTGCCCGCTGCGCTAGGCGTCGACGCCTAGCGAAGTGATCCCACGCCTGGTGACGTTTCGGGCCGGATCCCGGTCAGCCCGCTCGCGAGCTCCGGGCGGCGGATCGAGCCTGCGCCGCCCTGATGTGCCCGGCCAACACGGCCGGCCGATAGAGGTCGGCATAGCCCCATCGCACCACCTCGTGGTGCACCCGCAATCGGTCCTCCCGCAGCTTCTCCCGCCGCACGATCCGGACGGCCTCCTGAGGGTCGGTGTCGACTGCGATGCCGTACTTCCCCTTACCGTCGAACTCGCCGAGCACGCCGGGCCAGCCGAAGTCGGCGTATCCGATCAGTCCGAGCTCGTCGAAGACCGGCACCTGCAGATCGGACGGAGCGACGCCCTGTTCGATGAGCGCGACACGGGACCAGGATTCGCCGGGGTTGGCGGCCCGCCCGTCCGCGAGGTCGAGGGCCCGCCCCACGTACCGGGCTCCTGGCCAACTTCGACACTTGAGGTGGACCTGCCGCAGCACCTCTCGCGACACGCCCATCCGCAGAGCGGAGTCGAACACAGCCACAGCGGCCTCGAACCGGTCGGAATCGCGGGCAACGTCAACCGCCGTACGCGCAACTGTGGTCAGGTCCAGAGCACCTTCTCGACGTACGACGTGGTCCGCGGGCAACTCCGCGGCGTGGTGGTGCACTCCTGCCTCGAGGCGTGTTCCGACGGCTGCCCGAGTGACGTGAAGGAGTGAAAGGTCGGGTTCCAGAAGCTCGAGCCCCAGTTCCTGGGCAGCGCTCTGGTGGCTCAGGACCGCCGAGTGGTCGAACCGGAGGTACAGCGCCGCGACGCGCATCCGGTGCTGCTCGGAGGGTGACGACGAGTCGTAGTAGGCCCGCCAGGCGTACACCCCACGGCGCACGGTCGTCAGCGTCCCGCCGCGGCCTGAGCGCATCCGCTGCAGCTCGGCGTGGGTGTAGCCGTGCTCGCGAGCCTGGGCCGCGGTGAACACGCCGCCCTGGTCGGCGGCGATCGCGGCAAGGGCGGGCGCCATCGCTTCGCGGCTGACCATGTCGGAATCCTGGCAGGAATCCGCGGTTTGCCGGCTGCGGCTGTCCACAGGCCGCCCGCTCTGCCGGTTCCGCAGACTCGCAGGATCCGGCTCGTTGGCCGGCGCTTCGGCAGGTGTGAGCACACTCCGGGAGGTGTCGACGCCTGGCGCAGCGAGTGTTGACCACGTATACGTGGTCAACGCCGCGG
>JACCUZ010000257.1 GCA_013698395.1 Sporichthyaceae bacterium | reverse complement strand
TCTGGCGCCACTCGACCGGCGGATCCACCTCGACCCGCAGCCGGTCCAGATCGACCCGCACCACGTCCGCGCTGTCGCCCTCCTTGGGCGCAGCCTTGTCGCTGGGGACGACGCTCAAACGGTCCTGGTCGACGACGAGCAGCCAGTTGCCATCACCGGTGATCTCGACACGGTCAGCCGTTGCGACCACGGTGGACAGCTTCGACGTGCGCAGGTCGAAGTGCTCGACCCGTGCCCGCTCGGGCTCGGCGGTCACCGTTGCCCGGTTGTCCCCGAGCTCGCCGCGCAGCGGCTCACGCAGCCAGACCAATCCGTGCTTGGCCGCCGCCAGGCTCGAGTAGCGTCCAGCCTCTACCGGCACGGGCACGATGCGGTGTTCCAGACCGTCGACATCCACGACGGTCTTAGGCGCGGCCGGTCGGGTGCGTGCGGTGTCGGGCTTCGGCGCGCCAGCCTCACCTGCCTCGGCCGGCACTGCTTCGGCAACGGCCTCCTGGGCAGCCTGCTCGGGCTCGGGCGGCTCCAGTGGACGGCCCCCGACGATCGGGTCGAACGGCGAGGGGATGTCCGCGGCCAGAGCAACCAGGTGGGGTCGGCAGCCGGCCGGAAAGGACAGGTCGAAGGAGAACGAGTCGTAGACCGGGTCGAGGCTACGAATGGAAAGGAACGCCAGGTACTTCCCGTCGAGCGTGAACACCGGGTTCGTGTCGGTGAACCGCAGCGATGTCACCGCGATGACCCGGCCCCGGTCGAGGTCTGCGATGTTGATCTGCCGCAGCGGCCGCGGCCCCGGATCCTCCCACGGCCCCGGCCCCGACGCTGACCAGACGAGCCAACGAGAGTCCGGTGAGAACACCAGACCGGACATGTCTCCGGTGATGGAGTCGATCTCTTTGGGTGCGACGGCATGTGTGACGTCTGCCGCGGGCACGGTACAAGTCAGGATCCTTCCGTCGTGGGTGCTCAGAGCGATCCGACGACCGTCCGGCGACGCGGCCATCTCGACAACGCGCCCGATCCGTCCCGCCGCGACCAGCGTCTGCGGCGCTGCGTCCGGCGAGTCCAGGTCGAGCACCTCAAGAGCGTCATCGCCGTCAACGTCTGTCACCCAGGCGACGCGGGTGTCGTCGAGCACCACTGGAAGTCGACGACGCACTGCTGATCCCGTCGCGAGAGTCCGCGCCGGCCCGCCGCGGTGGCTCACCCAGCTGACGGTGCCGCGGGACTCGATCGCCGACGCCCGGCCGGTACGGTCCGGGCTGATCGTCCCGAGGCGGCTGGTGGCCTTGACCCGGTGGGGACGCAACAACGGCCGCGCGCCACCGATGCGGAGGTCAACTCGACGCGGCTCCACCCCGTCGTCGAGCGACTCCAACAAGTACACGTCACCACCAGCGCAGTAGACGACCTGTCGACCGTCGCCGCTGGCATGCCTGACGTAGAAGTCGCTGTCCGTCCGGCAGGCCAAGCGGGACGTCGTCGGCGCGCGTCGCCCGACCACCGCGCTATACAACTGGCCGCGACCCTCGTGGTCGGAGCAGAAAGCGATCCGCTGCCGGCCGTCGACCCCGGTCGTCCACACAGGAAACGCCAGGCTCGACGACAGGTCCGCGAAGACCCGCCGGAAGGCGCCTGACCCGTCGCGGTCGAGCCACAACTGGCTGGCGGTCCCACCGCGATAGCGCTTCCACCGGGCGGGCTCGGTCCAGAAGTACGAAGAGAGCAACACACCGCCATCCGGGCCGACGGCGACCTCACCGGCCCAGCCGTACGGTAGGCGACGGCTCGGCCCGCCGTCCACCGGCACAGCATGGGCGAACATCCGCACCAGGTCGCCTTCGCCCGTACTGCTCAGCACCATCACCTCGCCATCAGACACCCACCCCGTGACCCGAGTCCCCGGTTGACCCCAGTAAGTGAGCCGACGGGAGACACCACCGTCCGTCGGCGCGACATACACCTCGTTCGCCCCATCCCAACGAGCCGCCCACGCGACGAGGGAGCCATCAGGTGAGATCCG
>JACCUZ010000219.1 GCA_013698395.1 Sporichthyaceae bacterium | reverse complement strand
AGCATGGCTCGGGCGGCGTCGTGCTGTGCGGACCGGTGTTATTCGGCTGGGGCCGCCAACGCGTCGTACACCACGCCGGTTACGACGGCGTACACGCCCTTGTGCAGCATGTCCGAGGCAAGCTCATCGGCGCCCCAGCGCCACGGCGCGTCCGCTACGCCGAGCCCGCGGTAGAGGGCGGCGTCTCCTCCCCAGAGCAGCGCGAAGTGGGCGGCGGTTGCCTCGGGACCTCGCAGCCCAGCCACCCCGAGGACGCCGCGCAAGGCGCCCATGCCGATGCCGTGGGCCCAGTGCACCGGCGCGTTCAACCGCTCGACGTCGGACGGTACGTCGGGGTCCTTGCCGGGGAGGAGGTGCGCCCCCACCTGGCCGGGGACCTGGCTGCCCTCCCGGCCGGAGACCGCCATTTCGACCCGTTCGGACAGCGTCATGGCGATGGTGCCGACCAGGCCGGCGAACATTCCTCTGCTGAGAGCGCCCAACGACTCGTTGTGGGACATGTCAGGCTCCTGATCTCTGGTCGTCGATCACGCGCCCTGCCCGAGGTTGATCATCAGTCCGCCATCCATCACGTAGGACGCTCCCGTGACGTAGTCGGAGTCGCTCGAGGCGAGGAACACCGCGAGCCGCGCGATCTCCTCGGGCTGCGCGGCGCGCTTCATCGGGATGCTCTGCACCTGCTTGTCGAGCAGTTCGGGGTCGTCGATGGCGGCCTGGTTGAACGGGGTGAGCACCATCCCCGGCGCGAGACTGTTGACATTGATCTTGTGCTCTGCAAGCTCGAGGGCGAGGGTGCGGGTGAGCATCCGGATGGCGCCCTTGGAGCAGTCGTAGTCGGATCCACCTGGGTTGGGGTTGTCCGCGTGGACCGATGACACATTGATGATCTTTCCTTCGCCGCCGGCTGCGAGGCGTAGCTGCGCGAAGCGGCGGCAGCAGAAGAAGTAGCCGTAGACGTTGGTGCGGATCGCTCTGTCCCACACCTCGGTGGCGAGCTCCGCGACGGGAGTGCCCGACGCGTCCACGCCGGCGTTGTTCATCAGGATGTCGATCGAGCCGAAGGCGTCGACTGCCTGGTCGAAGAGGGACGCGACCTGGTCCTCGTCACTGACGTCTGCGCGCGCGACCATGGCCCTTCGGCCTGCGGCGGTGACGGCTGCGCGCGTCTTCTCCGCGCCGTCCGAGTCATGAAGGTAGTGCACGGCGACGTCTGCGCCTTCCTTCGCGAACTCGATCGCGGTTGCCTGGCCGATGCCGGAGTCCGATCCGGTGATCAACGCCACTTTGCCTTCGAGCCGTCCTGCAGTCATCTCGTGCCACTCCTTCAGGTGCGCCGAGCGGTGGGCGCCATCTGGCCGAGTCGCCAGGCGGCGTTGATGAGCCCTACGTGGGAGAACGCCTGGGGGTAGTTGCCGAGCAGCTCGCCGGTGCCAGGGTCAGCTTCCTCGGAAAGCAACCCGAGGTCGTTCGCGTGGGCTGTGGCGCTGCGGAACCACGCCTCTGCGCGGTCCTGCTCGCCGGCAAGGGCGAGGCACTCGACGAGCCAATACGTGCAGATGAGGAAGCCGCTCGGGTCGTCGGTCCAGCGTCGCACCAACCCGCCAGCGCCCAGCCCGTGTTCTACCGCGTCGATCGTGGCGCGCATCCGTTCGTCGGTCGCAGGCAGAAACCCGACCAGGGGAAGCATGAGCACCGACGCGTCGAGCTCGTCAGACTCGAATGCGCCGGTGAAGGCCTGTGCCCGGTCACTCCATGCGCGGTCGAGGACCGCCGCACGGACTTCGTCGCGGCCGGCCGCCCATCTGTCCGGGTCGGCCCCAGAGCCGAGCATCGGCGCGAGCTCAGTCGCCCGGTCAAGGGCGACCCAGCACATGACCTTCGAGCTGACGTAGTGCCGCTGCGCGTCGCGTGCCTCCCACATCCCGGCGTCCGGTTCCTGCCAGCCGGCCGTGGCGCGGTCGGCGAGCGCCATGAGAAGCTGCCGGGTGGGTTCGCTGAGCTCGCCGAGCTGGTCCCGCAGGAGGTGCGCCGCGTCGAGCACCTCGCCGAGTACGTCCAGCTGCTTCTGGTCCCACGCCGCATTGCCGACCCGGACCGGGGTGCTGCCTCTGTATCCGGACATGTGCTCGAGCACGTGCTCGCTGAGATCGCGCTCACCCTCTACGCCGTACATGATCTGGATCAGCTCGTCGCGGACGTGTCCGGCGCTGCCCGCCAGCCAGTCGAACAACCGGGCCGGTTCGTCGGGGCACGCAGCGACCCAGAGGGCGCGGACGGTGAGAGTGAGGTCACGCAGCCAGGCGAAGCGGTAGTCGAAGTTCAGGTCGCCACCCAGCTGTTCCGGCAGTGACGTCGTCGCGGCCGCAACGACTGCTCCGGAGGGCCGGAAGGTGAGCCCCTGCAGCACCAGAGCGCTGCGACGCACCTCGTCCTGGAAGGGGCCGTCGTAGGAGGTGTGCAGTGCCGACCAAGACTCCCACCCGGCAAGGGTGTCGGCGATGCTGAGCCCCTCACCGTCGCCAGCTGGCTGGCCATAGGTGGGCTGGTAGGTCAGCCGGAGGTCGACAGTGTCACCGGCTGCGACGGAGAAGTTGGCGTGCACCACGCCGTCCGAGCGGATCACACCGACCGGGCCGGTGTAGGTGAGAACGGTGGGCCCGCCCACCGCCCGCACCCCATCGTCCACCGCGCTCAGGTGGGGCTCCGTGCGGCCGTACTCCATGCGCGGCGCGAGCTCGCTGTGCATTGGCACCTCGCCTGCGATCCCCTCGATGCGCCGCAGCAGCACATGTGGGCTGTTCAGACCGATGTCATGCCCGCGCGCACCCGCCGCGAGGGCGAGGGCGTCGGTCACAGCAACCTCACCATTCGGCGTACGGAACACCGTGCGCAGCACCAGGCTGTGGCCGACGTAGTGCCGCTCCGAGGTGAACTGCCCGTCGGGGCGGATCGACCAGTGCCCCGCCTCATCGTCGAGGAGCCGGCCCAGCACCGACGGGGCGTCGAAGCGGGGGGGGCACCACCAGTCGACCGATCCGGCGCGGTCGACGAGAGCGGCAGTGTGACAGTCGGAGAGGAAGCCGTAGTCAGCGATGGCCGCGGGCGCGGGCTCCGTCATCGCAGCATCGGGACCGGCACGTGGCTGACTGTACTAGACGGTACAACTATGTCCACAGGGTGTTGCTCTCCGTGCCTCGGCGTACGTGAGGGCCACGAGTGGGCGAGTACGACTCGAGGTAGAGAATCGCTGCTTGGAGGGCTCCGCGCATGGGACGGACGTCGCGCTTGATGGACGAGAGGAGATAGCCGCCCTGGATGATCGCGATAACCGCCTCAGCCGTGATCTGCGCATCGGCGGTGTCTGTGAGCTCCCCCCTGTGGCGCATGGCCTCGAGAGCGGTGGCCAACGAGGACTCCCACCGGGTGAACACATCTGCGGCTGTCACGCGCAAGCTCTCGCCGTGGTCGGCCGCTTCACCCGCGATCGACCCGAGCGGGCAGCCGTGCAGCCCCCACCGCGTCTCGTGCCGCTCAACCAGGGCGCGGAACCAAGTCGCGATGCCGCTGAACGAGTCGAGGGGATAACCCTTCTGCTCGTCGAGGATCTGGTCTAGCTGATGCGCCAGCACCTCCGCCACGAGCGCCGACTTGTCCGGAAAGTAATGGTAGAACTGGCTCTTCCCGGTCCCGGACGCCTCCACGATGTCGTCGACGCTCGCGGCCCTGATCCCCCGCTCGTACATCAACCCCGCGGCCGCGGCGACGATGCGGCTCTTGCTGTCGCGGCCACGGCTTGTGGTCGGCTCAGGCATCACCCCTCGCCGGATGAGAGTTCTTGTCCCGGCTCGTCCCCGTCCTGACTGGGCGGACCGAGCAGTTCCCCTTCTGCGGGCGTGTCCTGCGCCTCGTCGGCCGCCTC
>JACCUZ010000217.1 GCA_013698395.1 Sporichthyaceae bacterium | reverse complement strand
GCGCGGGACGGCTCGACGTCCGGGTCACCGGCGTGGTCGATACGCGCGATTACCCGTGGAACCGAAGCTCGCTTCCGATCGACCCGATCCTGGAGCTCTACTCGACCGGCGGCACTCTCCTCAAGCGTGTGGATGCGCAGTGGGAAGGCGGCACCGAGCTGGCGTCGGTCTCCGTCACCGGTCCCGGTCGTATCCTGGTGCGGGTGATGAACTACTACGCGAACGGTAGCCGCACCGCCTACTCGGTGACGCCGGCCTTTGTGGATACCGTCGCGCCGACGCTGCTTGCTCGCGGCCCGGCGCCCGGTGCCGTAGCCGTCAGCTATGACGCCGCCACCGTCACCGCTGATTTCAGCGAAGCGGTCACGGGCGTGAGCACGAGCACCGTCCAGCTCAGGAACGCGGCCGGTGCGGTCGTTGGTGCAGCGGTCACGTACTCGTCCTCAAATCGCCGCGCCACCCTGCGCCCATCCGCTCCGCTCGCTGCTGAGGCGACCTACCAGGTGCGGCTCACGACCGGCATCAAGGACGTCGCCGCCAACTCGCTGGCCGCGACCACATGGTCGTTCACCACGGGCAAGAGCGTGCCGCGCATCGCAGGAAGCGACCGATACGCGACGTCCGCGGCGATCAGCAGGCTCAGCTACGGCCCCGGCGTTCCGGTCGTCTACATCGCGACCGGGACGTCATTCCCCGATGCCCTTGCGGGCGGACCCGCGGCGCGCGTTGGAAAGGGCCCACTGCTCCTCACGGCGCCCGACTCGCTATTGAGTGCGACCGTCACTGAGCTGATGCGCCTGAAGCCGGGTCGCATCGTGATCCTCGGGGGGACCAGCGCGGTGTCTCGCGAGGTCGAGACTGCCCTGCGCGGCTACACTGCTGGTGGCGTGACCCGGGTGGCCGGCCGAGATCGCTACGCCACCGCCGCTGCCATCAGTGCGTCGGCATTCTCGCCCGGCGCATCTGTCGTGTACATCGCCACTGGCTCCAACTTCCCGGATGCGCTGGCGGCGGGGGCGGCCGCGGCACGGGTGAAGGCGCCGATCCTGCTCGTCGGGTCGAAGGCGCTGCCCGATGCCACCGCGGCAGAGCTGACCCGGCTAGATCCCGACCAGATCATCGTCATGGGTGGCACGAGTGCTGTCAGCACCGATGTCTTCGAAAGGCTGAAAGGGTACGCCGCCAGCGTGCGCCGCATGAGTGGGGCCGACCGCTATGCGACTGCCGTGAATCTGAGCGCTTCGACGTTCGCGGCGAACGGCGTGAAAACCGTCTACCTGGCAACCGGCAGCTCGTTCCCGGACGGGCTCTCGGCGGGTCCGGTGGCGGGCACCCGGGGTGGCCCCCTCCTGCTCGTCCCATCCAGCTTCCTGCCAGATTCCGTGGCCTCCGAGCTGAGGCGCCTGGATCCATCGCAGGTCGTGATCGTCGGCGGCACCTCCGCCGTCAGCGAGTCGGTTCGCAACCAGGTACGCGCCCTCTGGCCCTGATCCGGCCGTCGCGGGCGGTCCACGACCCCCGGGGAGGCAAGTCGACCCGACGCGGAGCGACAACCGGTGGTTCGGCGAGTCCGGCGGATCCACCTCTCCCACTGACAGGGTAGGATCTCACCGTACCGAACAGGCAGGTGAGATCGACGCCACCGGGCCTGCGACCGCTGTGTGTCAATGCCAGAGGCGGATCTGCCGAATAAGGCACTCTTCCCGGACACGAAACGTCGGGGCGTAGATCAGTCTGGCAGATCGCCTGCTTTGGGAGCAGGAGGCCGCCGGTTCGAATCCGGCCGCCCCGACCAACCTCTTTCCGGGCCGGTAAGATCGGCGCATCCGATGCTGATCGCGCTCACGTTTGCCATTGCCCTCGTGGTCGGGCTGGTCGCCACCCCGATTGTCCGCGGCTTTGCACACGGTCACGGTTTGCTGGATGTGCCCGGCGGTCGCAAGGTTCACCGCGTTGCTGTTCCTCGCCTGGGTGGCGTCGCGATGGCGATCGCCTTCGGCGTGGCGGTCGCCGCGGCAATTCTGCTTTCGCCGAACCTCGATGCGGTGGGCGGTCTGCGTCCGAACCGTGCAGGAGCGATCCTGGTCGGCGTTGCGCTTCTGCTCGTCATCGGTGTCGTGGACGACATCCGTGGAATGCGCGCGCTCGTCAAGCTGTCGCTTCAGATCGCCGCGGCGCTGGTCACGTGGTGGCTCGGCCTGAGCGTTGAGCGGCTCCATCTGCCGTGGGGCATAGTCGAGCTTGGCATCCTGGCGTTGCCGGTTTCCGTGGCCTGGATCGTGGCCGTGGTCAACGCCGTGAACCTGATCGACGGCCTCGACGGCCTCGCCGCAGGCGTGGCGCTGACCGCGCTCGGCGCCTTCGGCCTGCTCGCCGCAGCGGATGGGATCGACCCCACCCTGCCGCTCATCGCCGCCACCATCGGGGCGGCTGTCGGGTTTCTCGCCTACAACCTGCACCCGGCGACGATCATCATGGGCGACACCGGCTCGATGTTCCTCGGCTTCGTGGTCGCAGCGATCGGCATCTCGCTGACCCAGGACGGCATGCATCCGGTGCACCCGTGGGTGCCGATGATGGCGCTCGCCGTGCCGATCATCGACACCGCCTGGGCGATCGTGCGGCGAACCGCTCGGGGCGAGCCGTTCTTCGTCGCCGACCGTGGCCACGTCCATCACCAACTGCTGCGGCGCGGCCTCTCGCAGCGCGATGCGATGCTCATCCTGACCGCCGTCTCAGCCGGGTTCGCGGTGGTCGCCGTGCTGCTCGCCCAGGTAGAGTGACGCCTGCTCACCGGTTGACGCCCTGGCTGCCACGAGGCCACCGAGACCGAGCAGGAACCAGAAGGGAAACGCGATGCTGTTCGCCTCGAGCAGCATGGTCGTCACCGAGCTGACGGCGACCCCGGCCGTC
>JACCUZ010000202.1 GCA_013698395.1 Sporichthyaceae bacterium | reverse complement strand
CAGCGCGGGGCCTTCGTCACGGCTCGGGCCCGCGCAGCCGCCAGCGAAGCTGCCGGACAGGTGTCGGCGAGAACCGTCAAGTTCTTCGCCGACGGTGTCATCGAGGCGGGGACCGCGGCCCTGCTCGAGCCCTACGACGACGCACCGCACAGCTGCGGCCTGCCGGTGTGGGAGCCGGCCGAGCTCGCGGCGGCCGCCACGGCGTTCGACGTCGACGGGTTCCAGCTGCACATCCATGCCATCGGTGACGCCGGGGTCCGAGCCGCCCTCGGTGTCGTGGCCAACTTCGAGCCCCTGTGGACCCAGCTCGACGCGGTGCAGACCGAGCTGACGCTGCCCCGGCTCGGGACTGCGCGTGGCGCACGGCAGTACCCGATGGCCAGCCTGCTGGCCAGCGGAGCTGTGCTGTCGATGGGCAGCGACTGGCCGGTGAGCTCGCACCGCCCCCTTTCGGGTCTCCCGGTCGCGGTGACCCGGCAGACCCCCGCCGGGCTCCCGGGGGCCGGCTGGATCCCAAGGGAGCGGCTGCCTCCCGAGTCGGCGCTCGCGGCGTACAGCTCGGGTGTGGCCTACCAGGCGGGGGAGGAGCGGCTGTGGGGCTCCGTCTCGGTCGGCAAACGAGCCGACCTGGTCTGGCTCGAGGCCGATCCTCTAGTGGTCGAGCCGGCTGGCTGGCCGCAGCTGCGGGTGCTCGGGACCTGGCTCGGCGGTCGGGCGACCTGGCGGCGGCAACAGTTACGATCTCGTTACCGATGAGCGATTATCGCGACGGAATCACTTGTCCGGGCAGGTCTGCTCTGACAGGATCGGCCTCCGAGGAGGAGTGACCCGTGCACCAGCTCATCGCCGGTCGCCGCCGCGCGGGCGGCGGGGAGGCCTTCGATGTCACCGACCCGGCGACCGGCGAGGTGGTCGAGGTGGTCCGGCTCGCCGACGCCGCTGATGTCGCGGACGCCGTAGCCGCGGCCCGCGCCGCCTTCCCCGACTGGTCCGCCGCTCCACCGGTCGAACGCTCCACGGCCCTGATCAGGATGGCCGCCCTGCTCGACTCGCAGGCGGACGAGCTGGCCCGGGTCGAGACCCGCCAGACCGGCAAGCCGATCCGCCTCTCCACGGGCTTCGACGTGCCCGGCACCGTGGACAACGTCAGCTTCTTCGCCGGCGCCGCACGCAACCTCGAGGGCAAGGCCGCAGCGGAGTACTCGGGCGACCACACCTCCTACGTCCGGCGTGAGCCGCTCGGCGTGGTCGGCTCGGTCGCACCCTGGAACTACCCCCTGCAGATGGCGGCCTGGAAGATCCTGCCTGCGATCGCCGCCGGCAACACCATCGTGCTCAAGCCGGCCGAGCTGACGCCGTTGACCGCGCTGATGTTCGCCGAGGCTGCGCTGGAGGCGGGCGTCCCCGCCGGCGTCGTCAACGTCGTCAGCGGCACCGGCCCGGTCGCCGGTGAAGCACTGATCGGCCATCCCGACATCGACATGGTCTCCTTCACCGGGTCCTCCGCGGTCGGCCGACGGGTCATGGAGGTCGCGTCCCAGTCGACTGGTGGGCCCAAGCGGGTGCACCTCGAGCTGGGCGGCAAGGCACCGTTCCTCGTCTTCGACGACGGCGACCTCGAGGCGGCCGTGCAGGGCGCTGTCGCCGCTGCCCTGATCAACACCGGCCAGGACTGCACCGCCGCGACCCGCGCCTACGTGCAGCGGCCGCTCTACGACGCGTTCGTCTCCGGGGTGGCCGACGTCATGGGCAGCGTGCTGCTCGGCGAGCCGCTGGACGAGCGGACCGACCAGGGGCCGCTGATCTCGCTGCGCCAGCAGGAGCGGGTCGCGGGCTTCGTGGACCGGGCGCGAGCAGCAGGTGCCAAGGTCGTGCGAGGAGGTGCGGTGCCGGGCGGTGCCCTGGCCCGGGGCGCGTACTACGAACCGACGCTCGTGGTCGACGCGGCGCAGGACAGCGAGATCGTCCAGGACGAGGTGTTCGGGCCGGTGCTCGTGGTGCTGCCGTTCGACGGTGACGACGAAGGCCTGCGACTGGCCAACGACACTCCCTACGGGTTGGCCGCCTCGGCGTGGACCCGTGACGTCTTCCGCTCGCTGCGGGCCACCCGGGAGCTGCGGGCGGGCTGCGTGTGGGTCAACGACCACATTCCGATCATCAGCGAGATGCCGCACGGGGGCTACAAGGCCTCCGGCTTCGGCAAGGACATGTCCGCCTACTCCTTCGACGAGTACACCGTGGTCAAGCACGTGATGTACGACGGAACGGCCGCCGTCCGCAAGGACTGGCACCGGACGATCTTCACCGGTTCACCCGCACCGCACACCCACCCTCAAGGAGCGTCTGACGCATGAGCCCTCTCGACCAGGACCCTCGCCTCCAGCAACTGGTGCGGGCACAGCTCTCCCGGCGCACGATGCTCCGTGGTGTGGGCGGTGCGGGCGTCGCGGCGGCGCTGGCTGCCTGCGGCACCGGCGACACCGGCGACACAGGCACGGCGGCCAAGCCGAAGCCCACGGTCAAGGACAAGTCCAGCGCCGACAAGAAGGTGCGATGGGCCAACTGGCCGGCGTACCTGGACTACGACGAGGAGACGAAGAACTACCCGACCCTGGAGAAGTTCCAGGAGGAGACCGGCATCGAGGCCACCTACGCCGAGGACATCGACGACAACGACACCTACTACGGCAAGGTCCAGGGCCAGCTCAAGAACGGCCAGGACATCGGCAAGGACGTCATCACCCTCACCGACTGGATGGCCGGCCGGCTGATCCGCCAGGGCTACGTCCAGAAGCTGGACAAGGCCAACATCCCCAACGCGGCCAACCTCACTCCGAAGCTGCAGGACGTCGGCTTCGACCCTGGCCGGGAGCACTCGCTGACCTGGCAGAGCGGCTACGCCGGCATCGGCTACCGCAAGGACAAGGTCGGCCGCGAGCTGAGGACCCTCGAAGACCTGTGGGCCCCCGACCTCAAGGGCAAGATCGTGGTGCTCTCGGAGATGCGGGACACCGTCGGGCTGATCCTGATGTCGCAGGGCGTCGACATCTCCGGCGACTTCAGCGAGGACGACTTCAGCAAGGCCCTCGACGTGCTGCAGAAGCAGGTCGACTCCGGTCAGATCCGCCAGGTGAAGGGCAACTCCTACCTCGAGGACCTCCGCAGCGGTAACGCCATCGCGGCCATCGCCTGGTCCGGCGACATCCTGCTCGCGCGGTTCGAGGAGGAGGACCCCAACTACACCTTCGCGCTGCCGGAGAGCGGCGGGACACTGTGGTCGGACAACCTGATGGTCCCGATCGCCTCGCCCTACAAGGCCAACGCCGAGAAGCTGATGGACTTCTACTACCGACCGGACATCGCTGCCGAGGTGGCGGCCTACGTCAATTACATCTGCCCGGTGGACGGTGCCCAGGAGGAGATGGAGAAGATCGACCCGTCATTGGTCGACAGCCCGCTGATCTTCCCGACCGAGGAGGACCTCGCCAAGGTGCAGGTCGTCCGCTCACTGACGCCGGACGAGGAGACCAAGTTCTCCGAGGAGTTCCAGAAGGTCATCGGGAACTGATGGGCGACGGGGACGAGTCAACGGGGGGTAGCGATCTCCGGCTCGAGGGGGTGACCAAGCGCTTCGGCAGCTTCGTCGCCGTCGACGACCTCACGATCACCGTTCCCTCCGGCTCGTTCTTCGCCCTCCTCGGACCTTCGGGCTGCGGCAAGACCACGACGTTGCGGATGGTGGCCGGCCTGGAGGACCCGACCGCGGGGACCATCGTCATCGGGGATCGGGACGTCACCTTCACCAAGCCCTACAGGCGGCCGGTCAACACGGTGTTCCAGAGCTACGCGCTGTTCCCGCACCTCGACATCTTCGAGAACGTGGCGTTCGGTCTGCGCCGGCGTGGAGCGCAGGACGTGCGCACGCTGGTGCAGGACGCACTAGAGCTCGTCGAGCTCACCTCGATGGCCAGGCGCAAACCGGCCCAGCTCTCCGGCGGCCAGCAGCAGCGGGTGGCCCTGGCCCGCGCCATCGTCAACCGTCCTGCCGTCCTGCTCCTCGACGAGCCGTTGGGAGCCCTGGACCTCAAGCTGCGCCGGCAGATGCAGATCGAGCTCAAGCGGATCCAGACCGAGGTCGGGCTCACCTTCGTCCACGTGACGCACGACCAGGAGGAGGCCATGACCATGGCCGACACCATCGCCGTCATGAACGGTGGTCGGGTCGACCAACTTGGGAACCCTACGGAGCTCTACGAGTCACCGACCACCACGTTCGTGGCGAACTTCCTCGGGCAGTCCAACCTCCTCCAAGCGACGGTCACCGGCACGTCCGGGAACGACCTGCTGCTGGAGGTCCACGGGCAGCGCCTGGCGATGCCGACGTCCCGTCGACGGAGCGGGGACCGTGACCTTCTCGTCGGCGTACGCCCGGAGAAGATGCGCCTCACTGCCGCCGACGACGGTCGACGGACGGCGGGGGACGGCACGAACGTGCTCTCGGGCGGGGTCGTGACCGACGTGAGCTTCGCCGGCGTGAGCACGCAGTACCTCGTCCGCATGCCCTGGGGCCAGGAGCTGGTGGTCTTCGCGCAGAACGTCGGCGCCGGACCGGTCACGGCGGCCGGTAAGTCGGTCGACCTGGCCTGGGATGCAGGCCACACGTTCGGACTCGACGGTGGCAGTGACGTCCGCGCAGGGGTCGTGCACGACGAGGGCGTCGAGCCGGTCCCGGTGGCCTAGATGGGCCGTGCACGCAGCGTCCCGTATCTGCTCCTGCTGCCCGGCATCGCCTGGCTCGTGCTGTTCTTCGTGGTGCCGATCGTGACCCTGCTGTCCACGTCGACCCAGACCCGGCCATCGGGGGCGGAGATCGGTGTCTACCGGCAGACGTTCCGGCTGGCGAACTACCCAGAGGCGCTCGCGGAGTACGCCGTGGTCTTCGGGCGGTCCTTCTTCTACGCCGTCATCGCCACGCTGGCGGCGCTGGCCATCGCCTACCCGCTCGCCTATGCCATCGCCTTCAAGGCCGGCCGGTGGCGCAACGTGCTGCTCGTCCTGGTGGTGGCACCGTTCTTCGTGAGCTTCCTGCTGCGGACCATCGCCTGGAAGCAGATCCTCGCCGACGAGGCATGGGTGGCCGACCTGCTGCGGTTCCTGCACCTGATCGGGCCCCAGACCCACATCATCAACTCGGCGCCAGCCGTGGTCATCGGCATCACGTACAACTTCCTCCCGTTCATGATCCTGCCCATCTACGCCTCCCTGGAGCGGGTCGACCCACGGTTGATGGAGGCCGCAGGCGACCTCTACGCGAACGGGCTGACGACCCTGCGCAGGGTGACCTTTCCGCTGTCGCTCCCCGGTGTGGTCGCCGGCACGCTGCTCACGTTCATCCC
>JACCUZ010000164.1 GCA_013698395.1 Sporichthyaceae bacterium | reverse complement strand
CGACGTCCACGAGTTCTATGTCACCCGCCGACGGCAGCCGCGCCGTACGGACCTCCGGCTGCGGGTGCGGCCTGCCCTGCCCGCTCGGGACTGGCGGGTCGTGGACAGCCTGCCGGTCTGCACGGCTGCCCGCATCGTCAGCGACCTGCTCGCGGACCGGGAGGACGAGTCAGCAGTTGCGCGCATCTGCCAGGACGCGCTGCGAGCGGACCTGCTGACCCCCGACGTGCTGGAACGTGTGGCGGAGGCGCATGCCGAGGCCTACGGCCACGGCAGCGGGCCAGCGTTCGCGGCCACACTGGCCGGCGCCGAGGCGTCCCGGAGGTGACCTGACCGATGATCGGGTACGCCACACCGCAGGCCTTCCGTGCGGCGATCAAGGCACGCTGCGCGGAGATCGTGGCGCGTGACCCGGCGCTGAGCGTCGATGAGCTGCAGCGGCAGTTCGCCTATGACCGTGTGCTGGCGCGGTGCTTCTCGAGTGAGGACGCGGACCTGTGGGTGCTCAAGGGCGCCGGCGCCCTGCTGGCCAGGCTGGCGGGGAGGGCCCGGCACAGCAAGGACGTCGACCTGTACTTCGCCGACCGGTCGGCGGACACCGAGGCCGCGGTGCAGTCGCTGCTGGCGGCGCTGGACCTGGACGCGGGGGACCACTTCCGGTTCGAAGTGACCAGGGTCCGCCCTCTGCAGGAGGATGCGAAGGGACGCCTTGTGGACCTCGTCGCCTTCCTCGGCCCGAGGTTCGCCACGTTCCACGTCGATGTCGTCGTGGGTACCGCGATGAGCGGACGTCCGGACCTCGTGCCGCCGCTGACCCCGCTGGAGTTCGACGGTCTGGACCGGCCCTTGTACCGCACCTTCCCGGTGGCCGACCACGTCGCGGACAAGCTGTGCGCCATGCTCGAGGTGCACGACCGGGTCGACGGAACAGTGCGGGCCAGCAGCCGGGTGAAGGACCTGGTTGACCTCGCCCTCATCGCCGGGAGCCTGTCGATCGACGGCGCCCAGTTGCGAGCGGCCGTGGTGCGGGCGCGCAACATCGAGGGCTCGTCCTGCCCTCGCGGATCTCAGTTCCGAACGTTGAGGCGTGGCGGGTGGGGTACCGGAACCGTGTCGCCGACGCTCCGGACCCGGTTCCGGTGTTCGACGACGCCGTGCGCCTGGTGGCGCGGCTGCTCGACCCGGTCCTCGCCGGGCCGGTTCCTGGCAGGTGGAACCCTGAGTCCGGCCAATGGCACTGACTCGGCGGCCTTACGCCAGGCGGTCGCGGACGCGGGCGAACGCGGCGAGTGCCTTGTCGTCGGAGTCGGGCAGGGTGTGCAGGTAACGCTGGGTCGTGGTGATCTGGGCGTGGCCCATCCGCTCCATGACCGCCTTGAGGTCGGCCCCGCCCGCCAGCGCCCACGACGCGTGTGCATGCCGCAAGTCATGGAAGCGGACGTGGAAGCCGAGCTTGGCTCGCTCCAGGGCAGGCAGCCACACGCGAGTGCGGAAGGTGTTTCGGGAGATCGGGCCACCGCCCGCGCGCCCGGTGGAGGAGAACAGCAGCTGCTCGGGGGAGAGGTCGAGCGCAGCGACCTGGCGGCTAAGGGACTCGACCAGGTCGCCGCTGATCCGCAGCGTCCGGGCCTCGTCGTCCTTGGGGTAGTGCTTGACCATCATCCGCTCGCCGGTCGGGCTGATCGGGCGCGGAACCTCGATGATGGTTCGATGCACGGTGATCGTCCGGCGCAGGAAGTCGACGTCCGTGGGGCGAAGCGCGATCAGCTCGCCCCACCGCAGCCCGGTCTCGATGTCGGTCAGCACCATCGCCGCGTACCGCGTCGGGAGCTCGCCCAGGATCCGGGAGAACTCCTCCGGCGTGAGGACCCGCATCCTCGGCGGCACGACCTTCGGCAGCTCGGTCTCCCGCGCCGGGTTGTGCAGGATCACCCGGTCCCGGACCGCCCGCTTGAAGACGCTGTGCAGCATCACGTGGTACTTCACCAGACCGCGCCGACAGGCCGGATGCCGCAGCCTGGGTCACCCACGCCTGCACGGTCGAGGGCAGGATCGTGCGCATCGGCATGTCACCGAGGAACGGCAGGAAGTGCTTGTCGAGGTAGCAGCGGTACGACGCCTTCGTGCTCAGCTCGAGATGCCGGGACGGCCACCAGTGCTGCTCGACGTACTCCCTGAACGTGATCTTGCCGTGGCTGGGGTCGATCCAGTTGCCCGCCTCGATGGCCGCCTGCGCGGCCCGCGCCTCGCGCAGCGCGAGCCGCTTGGAGTCGAACGTACCGGCCGAGCGCTCCCGGCCGGAGGGGTCGAGGTAGACCCCGGTGAAACGGACGCAGCCGTCGTCGAGCACCCGCCGCTTCGCGAATGCCATCGGCGCCTCCAAGATCGTCCGTCCGTCTGGCGTCCGTGAAACTCACGGACACGGGGCGACATCGGCCGACACCCCGCGGCACCAGAAAAGGGCCTCTGACCTGCAGTTTCCCGCAGTCTCGGACGTCGAGCAACGGCGCCGGAAACCCCTGTGGATCCGGCTCATAGGCCAAGGCTCCGGTGCTGCGCTGCTCGGGTCATGCAATACCACCGGGTGCAGGCCGCCGTCGACGATCAGGCCGGATCCTCGGCCGTCGTTTCCGCGACCAGCCGCTGTGGCTGCTCCCGCAGTTCGTTCGGGTACTTCGTCAGTGGTTCCAGCGATATTCGCGCGCCCACGGATCTGGTGCCGGGGACCTCGGCCTCGGTCTCCGGGCTCAGCGCGTCGCGGTAAGTGATGAACACCCCGGCGGAGCGATGGCGACCCTAGCGAACACTGGGCAGCCGTTCAAGATCGTTCATCCACCCTGGCTTCGGCATATGCGCGGCATCTCGAGACGAGCGTTTGGGGGATGAACAGGACCGCACCCGCGCTGGTCGGTAACCGTGTCGGCCGATGGGCGAAACCGACATGGTCATCGACCGCAACGGGCGCGGCGGCGGGTTGGACAGCAACCGTCGATCCACATCGGAGGCGGCGTGACCGGGCGGTGGCGGGGGCGGCCTCTAGCCTAGCCTGGCGAGACTGACAACGGACGGAGGCGGATGCCTCGGATCTGCTCGTTCTACGGGATCGTGATCGCCATGTTCCACAACGATCACCCGCCGGCGCACTTTCACGCTACCTACGCCGGAGACGAGATCCGGGTGACCATTGACACTCTGCAGATTCTCAGCGGGTCGTTCCCCCGGCGGGCGCAGGCGATGGTCTTGGAGTGGGCGACTCTGCACCAGGCCGAGCTCGCCTCGTGTTGGGAGCAAGCCCGCGCGCACCAGCCGCTGGGTACCATTGACCCACTTCCCTGAGAGGAGGGCGCGATGCTCACCACAACGGCAAGGCTGCGTGGTGCGAGCGCGGGGTCGGCACGCATTGTCGAGCTGAACTTCTCTGATGGGTCCTCGCGCCAGGTCGACGTCGGGCCGTTGCTGTGGGGTCCGGTCTTCGCCGAGATCGCCGAGAGCGACGAGGCGTTCGCCGCGTTGTTCTTCGATGAGGAACTGGGGACTGTCTGCTGGCCCAATGGCGCAGACATCGCACCGGAGACCTTGCTTAGCCTTCCAAACCTCGGACCCGCCTGACTATCTTCGTTCGGCTGGTGGCTGCGCTGAGCCCACTCCTTTGCTGCAAGATCGCCGGTCAACGTGATGTCAACAGACGCGCCCGGACGGCTGCGGACAGGAACCCTCAGGCGCGGACTGATACGAGGTGACCTGCGCAGATGCCGTCCGCGACCGCCTGCGCGGGTCCGGCGGAAAGCGGCCCAAGGAAAGTGTCAGAGGCTCATAACCCAGAGGTCGCAGGTTCAAATCCTGCCCCCGCTAC
>JACCUZ010000162.1 GCA_013698395.1 Sporichthyaceae bacterium | reverse complement strand
GGGTAGTGCGGGGGCGTGCTTGGACTGGTCGGGCCCGGTGTCGGCGGAGACCGCCCGGCGGATGGCCTGTGACGCCCGGGTCATTCCGGTGGTGCTCGGCGCCACCGGGGAGCCGCTGGACGTCGGGCGGGCCTCCTATGAGGTCACCCAGGGCATTTGGCGGGCGTTGGTGGCCCGGGACGGGGGGTGCGCGTTCGCGGGTTGCGATCGGCCGCCGGAGTGGTGCGAGGCGCACCACCGCACCCACTGGGAAGACGGGGGTGAGACCAGCGTGGCGAACTGTTGCCTGCTCTGTGATCACCATCACCGATCGGTGCACCACCACGGGTGGCGGGTCGAGCTGGTCAACGGCAGCATCTACACGATTCCGCCGCCGTGGGTCGACCCCGAGCAGAAACCGAGGCGAAATATCCAGCGGGCCAGACTTCTGGATCCCGCCGCCCACGACACCAACACCGGCCCCGACCAAGGGCGACGCCCACCCGACGACGACTAGCAGCAGGCCCCGGCTCGCCACTTCAAGATGTGGCCAGTTGCGGAAACCGTACTTCGAGCGCGCAGGAGGTTGGCGCCGGCGGGCTGACGGTCACAACGGGGGCGTGAAGCGTGCGCTCGATGTCGTTGGGCGAGGACTCGGTAAGAAAAAGGCTCGTCTATAGCCCTAAATCCGCGGCTTTTGTCCGTTGCGCAACTCGACGGGCGGAAGATGCTCAGGCTTCTTGGTAGGGCTGATACGCGCGCCGCGGCGCCAAGAGCCACGGACGCGGCAGCCCCGAACCCCTCCGGAGGCCACCGGTGCTCAACTCCAAGCGACTTGTCCTGGTTGCGGCACTAGCCGCCGCGACGATGGCGCTACCGACCGCCGCCATGGCCACGCACGCGACGCGCGTCCAGACGCCCAGCATGCACGCGCTGGGACACAGCCCGCACGTGTCGAGGTTCTTGGAGCCCGACGGCGTGCGCAGCGTCAACTCCGACCTGGCATTCTGGGGCCAGCTGGCGTTCAACGGGAACTACAACGGCTTCCGTGTCATCGACGTCTCCGCGCCGGGGGCTCCGCGGGAGATCGTTCACCAGGAGTGCAACGGCGACCACAGCAGTGTGAAATCGCGCGTGCGGTGGCCACGCGTCGTTGTAGATGTGCGTCTCGTTCAGGTCCGCGGTCAGTGGCGCAGCGCCCACCGAGATGATGGCGACGCTGAGCAGCAGCCGACCGACCAGGTCCTTCCGGGCCATGGCGTCACCTGCCCACAGGAGAGGGCGCCGGCGCCGGGTGGGACGGCCCCTCGGACAGCCCGAACCGCTGGTGCACCCGCCGGAGGAACGGCGGCGCCCACCAGTTGGCCTCACCAGCGAGCCTCATGAAGGCGGGCACGAGCACCCCGCGTACCAGCGTGGCGTCCATCAGGATCGCGATGGTGAGACCGAGGCCCATCAGCTTGATGAAGGTCACCTGCGAGGTGGAAAAGGCGATGAAGGTCACGGCGAGTACGCCGGCCGCGGCGGTCATGATCCGTCCGGTCTTCTGCAGTCCGATCGACACGGCCATCACCGTGTCACCGGTGCGGTCGTGCTCCTCCTTGATCCGCGACAGCAGGAACACCTCGTAGTCCATCGACAGGCCGAACGCGATGCAGAACATCAGGATCGGGATGGTCGTGTTGAGCGTCCCGGTCGGGGTGAAGTTGAGCAGGTCCGCGCCGTTGCCGTCCTGGAACACCCACACCATCGCGCCGAAGGTCGCACCGAGGCTGAGCATGTTGAGGATGATCGCCTTGACCGGGACCAGGACGCTGCCGGTCATCAGGAACAGCAGTACGAACGTCGCCGCCGCGATGAGCAGCAGTGCGAGCGGGACCAGCCCGAAGATGGCCTTCTTGGAGTCGACCAGATCTGCCGCCGGGCCGGCGACCAGGAGCGGCGTGCTGGCGTCCAGGCCCCGGATCTGATCGACGAGCCGCTCGCCCGCGGGGGAGACGGGTTCGACGCCGCTGACCACCTCGAGGTAGGTGCCGCTCCCGTCACTGAAGCGTTGGGCCTGCGGACCGGGCTCGGCCTCCTTGGCGCCCTCGCTGAAAGTGCCGGTGCTGGTGTCCACCCGGTCCACCCCGCCCAGTGTCGAGATGCGGCTCGCCAGGTCGGTGGTCTGTTCGGGTGTGCCAGTCGGCAGCACTACCGGGAACGAGCGGGCGGCACCGCCGCTGAACTCCTCCCGGATGGTGTCCCCGACCATGCGTGCCGGGCTGCTCTGCGGAAGGTCACGATCGTCGGGCAGGCTGAACGACACCCGGAGGAACGGCAGCGCCAGCAGGACGAGCAGTACGACGACCGGGGCACCCGTCAGGACCGGTCGGCGCATGACTGCGCTGGACAGGGAGTGCCAGAACCCGTGCTCGGCCCCGCTCGCGCTGCGCTTGCGACCCACCGCGAACCGGTTCACCTTCGGGCCTAGCACCGCGAGCAGCGCCGGAAGCGTGAGCAGCGCCGCTCCCGCGGCGATGGCGACCACGGCGATGCCGGCGTACGCGAAGGAGCGCAGGAAGTACAGCGGGAAGATCAGCAGAGCGGACAGCGAGACGGCTACCGTGACTGCGCTGAACGCGACTGTGCGCCCGGCCGTCTGCAGGGTCCGCGCGACCGCGGTCTGCGTGTCTATCCCCGTGGCGAGCTCCTCCCGGAATCGGGACACGACGAGGAGGCTGTAGTCGATCGCCAGTCCTAGGCCGAGTGCGGTGGCCAGGTTGATGGAGAAGATGGACACGTCGGTGGCCAGCGTCACGAGGTACAGCGCCAGGAACGTGCCGAGGATGGCGATCGCGCCCACCGCGAGGGGCAGCAGCGCGGCCACCAGGCCGCCGAACACCAGGAGCAGCAGCACCAGCGTGATCGGGATCGCGATCGACTCGGCGCGGGCGAGGTCCTCACCGATCGTCTCGCCCAGTCCCACCCCCGGCCCGCCGATCTGCACCACAAGATCCCCTACCGGGCGGTCGTACGTCGTCAGCAGCCGCTCGGCGACCAGCTCCGACTGCTCCTCGTCGCCGGCGAGGCGCACGAGTACCAACGCCTCACCTCTGTCCGCGCTGCGCAGCCCTGGGTCGCCGGCCCCGGGGCCTGAGGTGTTCCAGTACGACACGACCTGCTCCACGCCGGGTTCGGCGGCCAGCTGCTCGGTCAGCCGGCGACCTGCCGCCGTCGCCCCGGGTGAGTCGACACCCCCTTGTGCGCGGGCCAGCAGCACGAGATCGGGGCTGCCGGCGTCGAACCGCTCCGCCAGGATCACCTTGGCGCGAGCCGACTCAGCCGATGTGTCCTCGAAGCCGCCCGACTTGAGCCGGTCGAAGACCGACAGGCCGGTCAGCACTGCCGCCGCCAGAAAGGCGACGGTCCCTAGCAGGACGAGCCACCTGGCCCGATACACAAGGCGACCGAGAAGAGCGAACATGCTCGGACCTTACTAGTCCGATACCTACTAGTCCATACCGTACTAGTCTACTGTGGCGCAGTGACGTCCTCGGCCGCGACATTCGTTGTCCTGGGTCTGGTGACTCGACGGCCCGGCTCCGGCTATGACATCGCCGCGTTCGCGGACCGTTCGGTGCGCCACTTCTGGCCGATCAGCCGCAGCCAGCTCTATACCGAGTTGTCCCGGCTGGAGGAGCTGGGTTGGGCGAGCGGCACCGCCGTACTGCAGGACCGCTACCCGACGAAGCGCGTCTATGAGGCCACGCCGGCGGGACTGGCGGCGCTGCGCCAGTGGCTCGACTCCGCGCCACGGCAGCACCGGCAACGCATGCAGGACCCGGTGGTGCTCAGGACGTTCCTCGGCCCCCACATGAGCCGCGACCGGCTGGCCGACCAGCTGCGGGCTCACCGCGAACAGGCCGAAACACTGCGCGCCGAGCTGTCGGACGTGGTCGACCACTTGGACGCGAAGGGGCCGGTCGGTCCGCACCGCTTCGGCCGGGCCACCGCGCGCTACGGCATCCTGCAGGCCGAGGCGACGATCGCCTGGACGCAGGAGGTGCAGGCGATGCTCGACGCGGAGCCGGACCCGGAAACCGGCTGACCCCGCGCCGGCGACCTTGCCGATGCACGAAAGTCCGGCTCCGCGAGCCCAAGTCACGGTGAAAGACGGGACCCGTAGTTTGGGCTCGGGCGCGCTGCCCAAGTCGTTTCCGCGGAAACGTCTTCCGGATTGTGCCCCGCCATGGGCGGCCGGGCACGGCGCCGGGGACGTAGCGAAACCCAGTTACGGCACCGGTCTGCCAACGGCCTTGGCCTCCG
>JACCUZ010000093.1 GCA_013698395.1 Sporichthyaceae bacterium | reverse complement strand
GGCTTAGGCGCGTCGGCCGACGACGCCCTGTCCGGGGGCGCGCATCGCAAGGGTTCCGAACCGCCCGGGGGAACCGCCGTCCAGGCCAGCTCCACGGCAGCCACCGGCTCCTCGCACGCCGCGATCGAGGGCGACGAGGGGCAAGGCGGCGAGGGCACCGGCGCCGAGCACCCCCACGGTGGCGAGCTCGAGCGCAGCTTCGCCAACCCCGGACTGCCTGCCCACGTCTACCGCCGCTCCGACGTCGACCCCAAAGCGGCGCAGCGCCGCGAGCTTGAGGTGGCGGCCCTGTTCGGGCTGTCGACCCTTGGCACGCTGCTGTTCATCGTGGCGTACTTCGCGATCAAGCCGACCGAAGTCGAGGGGGACGAGCTGCTCGCCCGGGTCGGCCTGTCGACCAAGCTGCTCGGGGTCGGCCTCGGCCTCGCGCTGTTCGGCATCGGGGCAGGCGCAATCCACTGGGCTAAGACCCTGATGCCCGACGACGAGGTGTCCCAGGTCCGCAAGCCCTTGCGGTCCAGCGACGAGGACCGGGCCGAGGCCGTCTCTGCCCTCAAGGAGGGCTCCGCGGGCGCTGGACTAGGCCGCCGGAAGCTGATCCTCACCAGCCTGCTCGGCGCGCTGGCGCCGCTGCCGCTGCTCGCTCTGCTGCCGCTGCGCGACCTCGGTCCGCTGCCCGGCAACGCTCTGGAGAAGACCGCGTGGAAGCCCGGCCGTCGGCTGGTCAGCGACCCGACCGGCCGGCCGATCAAGGCCGCCGACGTGGCGATCGGCTCGGTGATCCACGTCATGCCCGAGGGCATCGAGGAGATGGAGCACGCCCTCGACGAGAAGGCCAAGGCCACCACGCTGGTGATCCGGCTCGAGCCCGACGAGGTCCAGGCCGGAAAGCAGCGGGACTGGGCGGTCGACGGCATCGTGGCGTACAGCAAGATCTGCACGCACGTCGGCTGCCCCGTCGGCCTCTACGAGCAGCAGACCCATCACCTGCTCTGCCCGTGCCACCAGTCGACCTTCGACGTGACGCGGGACTGTACTGTGATCTTTGGACCGGCGGCGCGCCCCCTGCCCCAGCTGCCGCTGGCCGTGGATGACGAGGGTTACCTGGTGTCGCGCGACGACTACCAGGAGCCGATCGGGCCGAGTTACTGGGAACGAGGGTAGGACGCGATGGCGCTGGAGCAGGTCGCCGGTAAGGCTGCCAACGAGATCGACGAGCGGTTCGGCTCGGCCAACTTCGTCAAGCGCAGCGCCCGAAAGGTCTTCCCCGACCACTGGTCGTTCATGCTCGGCGAGATCGCGCTGTACAGCTTCATCATCCTGCTGCTGACCGGCACGTTCCTCACCCTGTGGTTCAAGCCCAGCCACATGGAGGTGGTCTACGACGGCTCGTACGTCCCGCTCAAGGGCCTGCACATGTCGGAGGCCTACGCCTCGACGCTCGAGATCTCCTTCGACGTCCGGGGTGGCCTGATCATGCGGCAGATCCACCACTGGGCCGCCCTGATCTTCGTCGCCGCGATGGTCGTGCACATGTCGCGGGTGTTCTTCACCGGCGCCTTCCGCAAGCCGCGCGAGACGAACTGGCTCATCGGCGTCACCCTGCTGACCCTGAGCTTCGTCGAGGGCCTGGCCGGCTACTCACTGCCCGACGACCTTCTTTCCGGCACCGGCCTGCGCATCACCGAGGGTGTGCTGCTGTCCTTCCCTGTCGTGGGGACGTACCTGTCCTTCTTCCTCTTCGGTGGTGAGTTCCCCGGCGAGGACATCATCCCGCGGCTCTACACCGCCCATGTCCTGCTCATCCCTGGTGTCTTCCTGGCGCTGATCACCGTCCACCTGATGCTGGTGTGGTACCAGAAGCACTCGCAATACCCCTTCCCGGGGCGCACGGAGCAGAATGCCGTCGGGTATCCCTTCTTCCCCGTGTACGTCGCCAAGGCCGGCGGGTTCTTCTTCATCACGTTCGGGGTGACCACGCTGCTCTCAGCCTTCGCCTCGATCAACCCGGTCTGGCTGTTCGGGCCGTACAACCCGGGTGAGATCTCAGCCGGCTCCCAGCCTGACTGGTACATGGGCTTCCTCGAGGGGTCGCTGCGGCTCTTCCCCAGCTGGGAGATCGCGGCGTTCGGGTTCACTGTGCCGATGAACGTCCTGGTGCCGGCGCTGGTGATACCAGGGCTGATGTTCACGCCGATGGCGATCTACCCGTTCCTCGAGCGCTGGGTGACGGGGGACAACCGCGAGCATCACGTGCTCGACCGCCCGCGCAACGTACCGACCAGGACCGGCCTCGGCGTCATGGCGATCGTCACCTGGCTGATCCTTCTCGCCGCGGGCGCCAACGACATCCTGGCGATCACGTTCGACCTGTCCATCAACGCGGTCACCTGGGCCTTCCGGGTCCTGATCTTCGTCATCCCTCCGTTGGCCTACGTGGTGACGAAGCGGATCTGCCTCGGGCTGCAGCGCCGGGACCGAGACCTGGTCCTGCACGGCCGCGAGACCGGGCGCATCGTACGGCTTCCGCACGGCGAGATGATCGAGGTGCACGAGCCGATCCCCGACGCGCAGAAGTGGCAGCTGACCCAGCACACGGTGCACCGGCCGGCCGATCTAGGCCCGGCCACGGACGCCAACGGCGTACCGCGCCGCTGGATCCTCGCCCGGAAGGTCCGGGCCCGGGTGACGCGGTTCTACTTCGAGGACCGCGTCGAGACACCGACCCCGGCCGAGGTGCGCGAGCTGGAGAGCAGTCACCACTGAGGTCGACCGTCCGGCTGGCGTTGCGGGCGGTGCCCGGGGCTCCAGCGCGTGTTCAGCCCGGCCTGCGGCGTCCCCAACGGGCCGAACTCACGGTGAAACGCCGCCGATACGCAAGGCCGCACGCTCAGGCTCAGGCTCAGCCCCGGGTTTCGCCGTGACTTGGGCACGCCCGAGGGCTGTCACGGCGTTGACCACGTATACGTGGTCATTGCGGGGGCCAAGCGGACGAGTGGCCGCCGGGGTTGCGCCGCCGAGTCGACAGTGACCGCGCGGCGGTGCCTGGTCACCGGGGCGTCGGGCTACATCGGCGGGCGGCTGGTCCCTGAGCTGCTCGATGCGGGTCACACCGTGCGGGTCATGGCCCGCCGCCCGGAGACCTTACGAGACCGGCCATGGGCCGACGAGGTGGACAAAGTGCGGGCCGACGCCGGCGACGCGGCGTCGCTGGTCGAGGCGTTGCGTGACGTCGACGTCGCCTACTACCTGATCCACGCCCTGGGTACGTCCGGCTTCGAGCGCACAGACCGGGAGAACGCGCAGCGCTTCGGCGACGCCGCTCGCACCGCCGGCGTCGGTCGGCTGGTCTACCTCGGCGGCCTCGCCCCAGCCGACGAGGTGCTCTCGGCCCATCTGCGCTCCCGGCTCGAGGTCGGCGAGACGCTGCTGCGCTGCGGGGTGCCGACCGCGGTGCTGCGGGCCGCGGTGATCATCGGCTCGGGGTCGGCGTCGTTCGAGATGCTGCGCTACCTCACCGAGCGGCTGCCGGCGATGATCACGCCTCGCTGGGTCGGCACCCGCATCCAGCCGATCGCGATCCGCGACGTCCTGCGCTACCTGGTCGGCAGTGCCGACCTGCCGCCCGAGGTGTCCCGGTCCTTCGACATCGGCGGCCCCGACGTACTGACCTACCGCGAGATGATGCAGCGGTACGCCCGGGTCGCCGGCCTGCGCCCGCGGATCATCGTGCCGGTGCCGGTGCTGACCCCGACCCTGTCCGGTCACTGGGTCGGGCTGGTCACGCCGGTCCCCAACTCGATCGCCCGGCCCCTGGTCGACTCGCTGCGCAACACGGTGGTGGCCACCGAGCACGACATCGCCGAGCACGTCCCCGACCCGCCGGAGGGCCTCGTTGGCTTCGACCAGGCCGTCGAGCTGGCGCTGCAGCGCATCCGGGACGCCGAGGTCGTCACTCGCTGGTCGTCCGCCTCGGTGCCGGGCGCGCCGAGCGACCCGCTGCCCAGCGACCCCCACTGGGCCGGCGGCAGCCTGTACGAGGACCGCCGGACTCGGCAGGTCGACGCCTCCCCCGCCGCTGTCTGGCAGGTGATTGAGGGCATCGGCGGCGACCGGGGCTGGTACTCCTTCCCCTTGGCCTGGCGGGTCCGGGGCCTTCTCGACCGCGCCGCGGGCGGGGTCGGGCTGCGCCGCGGACGCCGGGACGCGCAGCGGGTCTACGTCGGCGAGACGATCGACTTCTGGCGGGTCGAGGAACGGGACGAGGGCGAGCTGTTGCGGCTGCGTGCCGAGATGCGGCTGCCCGGACTGGCCTGGCTGGAGCTAGCGGTGGCGCCCGACCCTGCCCGGCCGGGCGGGTCGACGTACAGCCAGCGCGCCGTCTTCCATCCCCGCGGACTGCTCGGCCACCTCTACTGGTGGTCGGTCGCACCGTTCCACGGCATCGTCTTCGGC
>JACCUZ010000090.1 GCA_013698395.1 Sporichthyaceae bacterium | reverse complement strand
ACCTTGCGGCGGGCCTGGGACCGTCGAGCCTGGGCACAGGCGCGACCCGACAAGGTCGCCCCCGTGAGCGGGGACGAGCTCCGGGCCCGGTGGGTCGAGGAGCTGCACCACCTCGGCTTCACCCCACCGACTGTCGGGGTGGAGCACCGTGGCGTCCCGATCGGGCGGGTCAACCGGGACGCGGTCGTCGACCTGGTGCTCACGCGGCTGGGGGCGCGCCGCTCGAGCTGGAACGCAGCCGACATCCGCGGGGAGGCCGAGCGGATCATGGCCGGCGTCGATGTCTTGGCAGCGGCGCCGGTACGTCGGGAGCTGGTCGAGGACCTCACCGACCGTGCGGTTGTCCGGTGCGTGCCGCTCCTCGCGCGTGACGACGTACCCGAGCACGTCCGCTCGCTGACATCGCGTGAGGTGCTCGATGTCGAGGCCGACCTCATCGCCCGAATCACCGCACGCGCCGGACTGCCCGCGACCAGCGCACAGGTCGGCAACGTGGTCGCGGGGCGTCCGCTCGACGACGCGCAACGACAGGTCGTCGCCGCCCTTGGTGGCACCGCACAGCTTGTGGTGGTCGAAGGTGCGGCCGGGGCGGGAAAGACCACCACCCTGGCTGCCGCCCGCGAGGTGCTCGAGATGCAGGACACCCGGTTGGTGGTGGTGACCCCGACCTTGAAGGCAGCCCAGGTCGCTCAAGACCAGCTCGGCGCCGCCGCGTTCACCGGCGCCTGGCCTGTCTACCAGCACGGGTTCCGGTGGGACGAGGACGGCCACTGGTCCCGTGACCCGGTCGCGCGCACGGAGTTGCCAGCACTTGCGCGGTTGTTGCCCGGCGACGTCCTGCTCGTCGACGAGGCCGGGATGCTCGACCAGGACATCGCGCGCGCCCTGCTCGCCATCGCTGATGAGGCCAAGGCCCGGGTCGCGTTCGTCGGCGACCGTCACCAGCTCCCGGCTGTGGGCCGCGGCGGCGTCCTGGACCACGCGGCCCGCCGGGCATCCCCTGAGGCTTGTCTCGAGCTGGAGAACGTGCACCGCTTCACTGACCCCTCCTACGCCGACCTCACGCTGCTGATGCGCACCGGCCAACGCCCCGGCGAGGTCTTCGACGACCTGCACGCGCGTGGGCTGATCCAGATCCACTCTTCCGAGGTCGAACGCCTCGCCGCACTCACGCATGTCGACGGAACCCTCATCGCAGACACCCGCGAGCAGGTCGCCTCGCTCAACGCCGTGATCCGCGACGAGCGCCTCGCCGCGGGCGGGACCAGCGCCGGCGGTGCCGTGACTACCGCTGCCGGCGAACGCATCGGTGTCGGTGACCAGGTCGCCACCCGACGCAACGACCGCGACCTCGGCGTGGCCAACCGAGACCGCTGGACAGTGACCGGCACCGATGACCATGGCGGACTCGTCGTCCGAGGCCGCAGTGGCGTACGGACCCTGCCCGGGGTCTACGTCCGCCAGCACGTCGAGCTCGCCTACGCCACCACCGTCCACGGCGCCCAAGGGGAAACCGTGGACCAGGCACATCTGCTCATCGGAGAAGCCACCGGCGCCGCCGCGGCGTACGTCGCCATGACCCGAGGGCGTCAGCTCAACACCGCCCACCTCGTCGCCGAGACCTCGATGAGGCGCGAGCCCAGTGGGTCGACGTGTTCAGTCGCGACCGCGCCGACCTCGGACCAAGCCACGCCGCGGTGCGGGCCGCGGACGACCTCGACCGCTACGGACCGAACGCGCAGCCACCCGCCGTGGCACTCCAGGCCGCGGTGCTGCGGGACGGCCCACGTCCTCCACCTCAACCGATCCCGGCTCCTCCACCGACCTCCCGCGGGATCGGCCGCTGACCAACTTCCTCGCGTCGAGTGATCGCCCGGGGCGGCCCGGATGACATAGGTGACCAGGAGAGGCTCGGGTCTCGACAGCAGCGGTCACAGATGTCCGATCCGCTGAGCGCGATGTTGCTTCTCCGGGTAGGGAGTCGCCGAATCCGTCGGCGGCCAGGGCGAGAGGCGAAGTGATGGTGACACCCATCGGCATCCC
>JACCUZ010000089.1 GCA_013698395.1 Sporichthyaceae bacterium | reverse complement strand
TTTGCCGGAGCCCAGGGGCCGATGCAGTTCATGCCGGGGACGTTCGCGGCGTACGCAGTGGACGGTGACAGTGACGGCGACGCCGACATCGGTGACCCGGCCGACTCGGTGTTCTCGGCCGCCCGCTACCTCTGCGCCAACGGCGCTGGTCGCGGCGGGCCGGCACTGGAACGGGCGATCTGGCAGTACAACCACGCCGGCTGGTACGTGCAGCTCGTGCTGAACCTTGCGGCGCAGTACGCCGGCCGCGAGCCAGCCTGACCCTGCCGACCGCTGACCCCTGACCCCTGGCCGCCCGCCCGAGCGCCCCGCCGAGCGCCACGGGAAGCCGCACCGGTCACTGGCTCCGGGACACATCCGTGGTGGGTGACGCCCACTGAGGCGTCGTTCGCGCCACTTCCGTCCCTGCAGCATCGTTTGTGTCCGGGGGTCAGAGCGGCACCCGCGGTCAGACGGGCGGTGGGGCCACCTGAGGCGGCTCGTCGCGCCCGCTGCCGAGCATGCCGCCGATGCCCTTGAGCGCCTCGCCGAGCTCGCTGGGCACGATCCACACCTTGTTGCTGGAGCCTTGGGCGATCTGCGGCAGCGTCTGGAGGTACTGGTAGGCCAGCAGCTTCTGGTCGGGGTTACCGGCGTGGATGGCCTCGAACACCTTCTGGATCGCCTGCGCCTCGCCGTCGGCCCGCAGGACAGCGGCCTGCGCGTCACCCTCGGCCTTAAGGATCGCGGCCTGCCGCTCGCCCTCGGCTGTGAGGATCTGTGACTGCTTGAAGCCCTCGGCGGTCAGGATCGTCGCCCGCTTCTCACGGTCGGCGCGCATCTGCTTCTCCATCGAGTCCTGGATCGACGTCGGCGGGTCGATCGCCTTGATCTCGACCCGGTTGACGCGCAGCCCCCACTTGCCCGTCGCCTCGTCGAGGACACCGCGCAGCTGGCTGTTGATCTGGTCCCGCGAGGTGAGCGCCTGCTCGAGGTTGAGGCTGCCCACGACGTTGCGCAGCGTGGTGACCGTGAGCTGCTCGACGCCGTGGATGTAGTTGGCGATCTCATACGTCGCCGACTTGGCGTCGGTCACCTGGAAGTAGAGCACCGTGTCGATGCCGACGACGAGGTTGTCGGCCGTGATCACCGGTTGCGGGGGGAAGGACACGACCTGCTCCCGCAGGTCGATCAGCGGCCGGAGCCGGTCGATGAACGGGACGAGCACCGTCACGCCGGCGTCCAGCGTGCGGCTGTAGCGCCCGAGCCGCTCCACGATGCCGGCGCGTGCCTGCGGGACGATGCGCACCGTCTTGCTCAGCACGACCAGCACGAGCAGGGCGATCGCCCCGAGTACGACGAGCGCGACGAGCGACTCCATGGCCTGCCTCCGACTGTCTAGGACCCTGACTCGTACACGACCACCGTGGCGCCGTCGATCTGTACGACCTCGACGCTGCGCCCTGCCTCGATGCTGCTCTGCGGGTCGAAGCTGCGCGCCGACCACACCTCCCCCTTGAGCTTCACCTGCCCCGAGTGGGCTGTGACCGGCTCCAGCACCAACCCGTGTTCACCGATCAGGGCAGCGGTCCCCGTGCGGATCGCAAGCGGCGTCCGGAGGTGACGCAGTGCGAGCGGCCGGACCACCGCCAGCATGGCGACGGCCACGACCAGCGCGACCGCTGCTTGGATCACAAGGTTGTCGGTGACCACGCCCGTCGCGGCGCCGGCGAGCGCACCAGCCGCGAGCATCGCGAAGGTGAGGTCCAGGGTGGTGACCTCCACGATCCCGAAGATGACGGCAAGCCCCAGCCACGCGGCCCAGTCGTATCCCCCCAAGCCCTCCACGCAGGCCATCCTAGGGACGTAGCGGATCTGTCACCCGTCGCAACGTGGTGCCCGCGCCAAGCGTTCCGCGGCACCACTCACACGGCGCGGGCCGACCAGCGCGAACCCGTACGCACGAGCTTCAACGGGAGGCCGAACGTCGTCGTCAGGGTCCCGGGGGTCAGCGCGCTCCTCAGCGGCCCGGCGGCCACCACGCGTCCCTCGCGCAGGAGCAGGGCATGGGTGAAGCCGGGCGGGATCTCCTCGACATGGTGGGTCACCAGGACCAGTGCCGGGGCGTCCGCGTCGTTCGCGATCAGCCCGAGCCTGCGAACCAGGTCTTCCCGTCCGCCCAGGTCCAGCCCGGCCGCCGGCTCGTCGAGCAGCATCAGCTCCGGGTCGGTCATCAATGCCCGCGCGATCTGCACGCGCTTGCGCTCGCCCTCGCTCAGCGTGCCGAAGCGCCGTTCGGCGAGATGGGCCACGCCGAGCGCAGCCAGTAGCTCGTCGGCCCGTTCCGCGTCGAGCTCCTCGTACCGCTCGCGCCATCGACCCACGATGGCGTACGACGCGGTGACCACGACGTCACGGACGGTCTCCTTCGCCGGGAGGCGATCGGCCATGGCGGCGCTGGAGAGCCCGATGCGTGGCCGCAGCTCGAACACGTCGACCGCGCCCAACGTCTCGCCCAGGATGGTCGCCGTGCCCCGGGTGGGGTGCAGGTTGGCCGAGGCGACCTGCAACAGCGTGGTCTTTCCCGCCCCGTTGGCACCCAGGACGACCCACCGCTCCCCCTCGGCCACCTCCCAGTCGACACTGTCGAGCAGGGTGGCGCCGTCGCGGACCACGCTCACCCCGGACAGTACGAGGACGTCGGACATGCGCCTCAACCTATCCACCCGTGGTGGACTCCTCGGAGACCGAGGAGGTGGTCGTGCACGAACTACCGGGCGCCGGCCGACTCGCGGCCTGGGGAACCGCCGCACTGACCGGCGCGTGCAGCCTCGACGAGGCAGCCGACGCCGTGACCGGCCCGCACGATGCGGCCCACCGGGTGCTCGGGCTGCCGGGCGAGGGCACTCCGGTAACGCTCGCCTACGCGTTGGGCCGGCTGCGCTTCCTGGGCGCGGCCGCACTGCGTCTGGTGCTGACCCGGCCGGGTGACCCGTCCGGACTGCCCGGCCCCAAGGCGTTCACCGAGGGCGCCGTCGCGGGCGGTGCCGCCGTGGTGGCGGTCGGTGCAGAGATCGGTCTCCTCCCCGCTGCGCGGGGGGACTGGCAGACGTACGTCGTGGAGCCCGACCGGCGTACGCCCCTGTCCATCCACGACGCGGAACGCGCACTCGGCGCGGTGGTCCGCGACGCAGCCGAGGTCCTGGCCGCCCTTGACGTCGCACGCTGGGACCCCGCTGCCGCTGACGTCATCTCGCGCGGCACCCGGGCGGCAAGTAGCCCCCTTCCACCGAGCGCGCCACCCGCCGCGCACGCGCTGCTTGCCCGGTCGCTGCGCCTGGCGAGCGTTCTCGAGGTGGCGCAAGCCAGCGAAGGTGCGGCGGTCAGCGGAACGGCGATGACGGCTCGCCGACAGGTCCTGCGTGACCTGGACACAGCGGTGCGGCGGGCAGTGGAGGCAGCGTGCAGCCCGCCTCCGCCCGGCTGACAGATGACCGCTGAGCGGATCAGCGGAGGGAGCTGTAGAGACTCAGCGTGCGGGTCGCGATGGCGGCCCAGGAGAAGGCCTCGACAGCCCGACGGCGGCCGGCCTGGCCCATGGCGCGCGCTCCGTCGGGATCCGCCAGGACCGCTGACAGCGCAGCGGCGAGGTCGGCCTCGAAGCGAGCCGAGTCCAGGGGCGTGCCGGTGCCGTCGTCAGCCTGCTCGATGGGGACCAGCCGCCCCGTCTCGCCGTCGGCCACCACCTCGGGGATCCCTCCCGTCGCCGTGGCGACCACCGGCACCTCGCAGGCCATCGCCTCGAGGTTGACGATGCCCATCGGCTCGTAGACCGACGGGCACGCGAAGACGGTGGCATGGCTGAGCACCTGGACGACCTCGGGCTTGGGCAGCATCTGCTGCACCCAGACCACCCCGTCGCGGTCCTTGCGCAGCTCGTCGACAAGATGGACCACTTCGGCCCGGATCTCGTCGGTGTCCGGGGCGCCGGCGCACAGCACGAGCTGCACTCCCGGGTCCAGGGCCGCGGCCGCCCGCAGGAGGTGGGGCAGACCCTTCTGCCGGGTGATCCGCCCGACGAAGACGACCGATGGCCGGTCGGGGTCGATCCCCAGCCGCTCGAGGACATCGGTCCCGTTGTCCGGTGCGTACTCCTGCGTGTCGATGCCGTTGTGCACGACGTGCACCCGATCCGGGTCCACGTCGGGATAGCTGCGCAGCAGGTCGTCGCGCATGCCCGCGGAGACGGCGACGACGGCATCGGCCGCCTCCATGCCGGTCCGCTCGACCCAGGACGAGAGCGCGTATCCCCCACCGAGCTGCTCGGCCTTCCACGGCCGCAACGGCTCGAGGCTGTGCGCGCTCACGACGTGGGGTACGCCGTGCAGCAGCTTGGCGACGTGTCCGGCGAGGTTGGCGTACCACGTGTGGGAGTGGACGATGTCAGCCCCGTCGCAGTCCGCGGCGATCTCCAGGTCGGTGCCCAGGGTCCGCAGCGCCGGGTTGGCGCCCGACAGGCCAGGCGGCACGTCGTACGCCGACACGCCGGGCTCGTCCCGTGGCGCGCCCATGCACCGGACGCGTACGTCGACAAGCCGTCGGAGCTCCCTTGCGAGGTACTCGACATGGACCCCGGCTCCGCCGTAGACCTCGGGCGGGTACTCCCTGGTGAGCAGATCGACGCGCATGAGGGGAATTGTGGCCCCCCCCCGCGGTAGCGTGCGCACCATGGCCGACCGGGTCCTGTCCATCGTCCTCGCCGGCGGGGAGGGGAAGCGGCTCATGCCGCTGACCGCCGACCGGGCGAAACCGGCGGTGCCCTTCGCCGGCATCTACCGGCTCATCGACTTCGTGCTCTCCAACCTGGTCAACGGCGGTTACCGCAAGGTCGTCGTGCTCACCCAGTACAAGAGCCACAGCCTCGACCGCCACATCTCCTCGACCTGGCGGCTCTCCGCCATGCTGGGCAACTACATCGCTCCCGTGCCGGCACAGCAGCGGCTGGGTCCTCGGTGGTTCGCCGGGTCAGCGGACGCCATCTACCAGAGCCTGAACCTGATCGGCGACGAGCGCCCGACGCACGTCATCGTGTTCGGCGCGGACCACATCTACCGGATGGACCCCAGCCAGATGGTGGCCCAGCACGTCGCCTCCGGCGCGGGTGTCACGGTGGCGGCCATCCGGCAACCGATCGGGCTCGCCGACCAGTTCGGCGTGATCGAGACCGCCAACGACCGGCGGGTCATCGCCGCGTTCCGGGAGAAGCCGACCGACGCTGTGGGTCTGGCCGACGCGCCGGACCAGGTGTACGCGTCCATGGGCAACTACGTCTTCAGCACCGACGTCCTCCTCGACGCGCTGCGCCGCGACGCCCTGGACCCCTCGAGCAAGCACGACATGGGAGGCAACATCATCCCGATGCTGGTCGAGCGCGGCGAGGCCCACGTCTACGACTTCGGCGACAACGTCATGCCCGGATCAACCGAGCGCGACCGCGACTACTGGCGCGATGTCGGCACGCTCGACGCGTTCTACGACGCCCACGCCGACCTCATCGCGGTGCACCCGGTCTTCAACCTCTACAACAAGGACTGGCCCATCTACACCTCACACGATCCGTTGCCGCCGGCGAAGTTCGTGCACGGCGAGGTCGGCCGCATCGGGCATGCGGTCAACTCGTTCGTGTCCAGCGGCGCGGTGGTCTCCGGTTCGAAGGTCGAGCGGTCGGTGCTCTCCCCGTGGGTCACGGTGCACTCCTGGGCGGAGGTGACCGGCAGCGTGCTGATGGAGAACGTGACCGTCGGCCGGCACGCTGTGGTGCGCAACGCCATCATTGACAAGAACGTCGTGGTGCCCGAGAAGGTCCGGATCGGGGTGGACCACGACGAGGACCGCGCGCGCGGCTTCGTCGTCTCCGAGGGCGGGATCACCGTCGTCGGGAAGGGTCAGCGCGTCGCCACCTGA
>JACCUZ010000082.1 GCA_013698395.1 Sporichthyaceae bacterium | reverse complement strand
GTTCCCGGCCGGCCCGGCGGCCCGACAGCGGCGGAGGTCTCGAGGGCCTGCGGGCGATCCCCTGGGTGTTCGGGTGGACCCAGTCGCGGCAGGTGGTGCCCGGTTGGTTCGGCGTCGGGTCGGGGCTGGCCGCGGTCCGTGAGGCGGGGCTCGGGGACACCGTGCACGAGATGCACGCTGACTGGCACTTCTTCCGGACGTTCCTGTCCAACGTGTCGATGACGCTGGCCAAGACCGACCTCCGGATCGCCGGGCACTACGTCGACTCCCTCGTCGACCCCGGGCTACGCCCCCTGTTCGAGCGCATCCAGGCCGAGCACGACCTCACCGTCCGGGAGGTTCTGGAGGTGACGGGTGAGTCGACCCTGCTGGGCAACAACCCGGTGCTGGCGCGCACGCTGCAGGTGCGCGACGCCTATCTCGAGCCGATCAGCTACCTGCAGGTGTCGCTGCTCCGGCGGTGGCGGGCCGCGCAGGCGGCCGCGGAAGAGCCGGATGCCGAGCTGCGGCAGGCCCTGCTGCTGACGGTGAACGGTGTGGCGGCGGGCCTGCGCAACACCGGTTAATGATCGGCCCGCACCTCAGGTGTTGAAGGTGTTCTGCGCCTGCTCGAGTCCGTTCGTGACGAGCGCCTCGACGGCGTCGGCCGCCCGGTCCACCTCCAGCTCGAGGGTCCTGCGCTCGCTGGCGCTGAAGTCGCGCAGCACGAACGCCGCTGCATCCATCCGCCCCGGCGGTCGCCCGATGCCGACGCGGACCCGGTGGAACTCCCCGGAACCCAGCGTTGCGCGGATGGACTTGAGGCCGTTGTGCCCGTTGTCCCCGCCCCCCACCTTGAGACGCAGGCCGCCGAAGGGCAGGTCGAGCTCGTCATGCACCACCACGAGCCGTTCCAGGGGGACTTTGAAGTAGTCGAGCAGGCCTGACACCGCACCTCCGGAGTCGTTCATATACGACCTCGGCTTGGCAAGCACCACCCTCTCCGGTCCCAGCCGCCCCTCCAGGACCTCAGCCCTCGTCCGGTGCGTCCGGAAGCGCGCGGACATGCGCCCAGCGAGCACGTCCAGCACCAGGAAGCCGACGTTGTGCCGGTTGCCGGAGTACGCCGGCCCGGGGTTTCCCAGGCCCACCACCAGCCAGGCCCCCGAAGGCAGCTCCTCGGGCCGTCCCGCCGGGCGGCGGGAACGGAACAGACTCAGCTCTCGGCCTTCTCGCCCGCGTCGCTGCCTTCTGCAGACCCAGCCGCAGCCTCGTCCCCGGCGGCTGCTTGCGCGGCCTGCTCCTCGTCGCTGACTTCGTGCACGATGCCGACCTCGGCCTCTGCCTCCGCGAGCTCGGCCTCGAGCTGCTCGGCGGTCGGGGCCGCGCTGATGGCCACGACCAGGGCGTCGGGATCGGTCACGAGGGTGACACCCGAGGGCAGCGTGACGTCCTTCGCGTGCACCTGGTCACCGCCACCCAGCCCGTCGACGGACACGTCGATGCCCGTCGGGATGTGGGTAGCCTCTGCCTCCACCGACAACGCCGTGAGGTCGAGATTGACCAACGTGTCCGGAGCCGGCTCACCGGTCACGTGGATCGGAATGTCGACGGTGACCTTCTCGCCGCGCGTCACCACCACGAGGTCGACGTGCTCGAGGTATCCCCTGATCGGGTCACGCTGCACGTCTCTTGGCAGCGCGAGCTCGTCGCTGCCGTTGATGTCCAACGTCAGCAGCACGTTGGCAGTCTTGAGAGCGAGCATGAGCTCGTGGCCGGGCAGCGAGATGTGCCGGGGTTCGGTCCCATGGCCGTAGAGCACGGCGGGGACCTTCTTGTCGCGGCGGATGCGGCGGGCGGCGCCCTTGCCGAACTCGGTGCGCGACTCGGCGACGATACGGACCTCGGACACGGCTGGGTTGCTCCTCGTGGTGACGCTGCGGTGATCCTGCACTGGCCGGTTCGGCGCGGCGACGGTCGACGACCACCGCGTCGATCAGGGGGACCTTGCGATCCCTGCCGCCAACCGGTGCAGTCTAGCCACGGCCGTCGACGTCCCCAAATGCGCTCAGCTGTGGCCGTCAAAGAGGCTGGTCACGGAGCCGTCGTCGAAGACCTCACGGATGCCGCGCGCCAACAGCGGGGCGATGGACAGAACGGTCAGCTTGTCAAACCGCTGGTCGTCGGTGATCGGAAGCGTGTCGGTGACGACAACCTCGCTGATGCGGGAGTTCTTCAGCCGGTCAACCGCGGGTCCGGACAGGACGGCGTGCGTCGCAGCGACGATCACATCGGCGGCTCCGGCCTCGAACAGGGCCTCGGCAGCCTTCGTGATCGTGCTCCCGGTGTCGATCATGTCGTCCTGCAGGATGCAGGTCCGGCCCGCGACGTCACCGACGACTCGGTTCGCCACCGATTCGTTGGGCACCATCGGATCCCGGGTCTTGTGAATAAACGCGATGGGGGCCCCGCCCAAGGTCTCGGACCAGCGCTCCGCGAGCCGCAGGCGTCCGGCGTCCGGCGACACGACAGCCACCTTTGACCGGTCGACGCGACGGTTGACGTGCGAGGCCAGCAGGGGCAGCGCGAAGAGGTGGTCGACGGGGCCGTTGAAGAAGCCTTGGATCTGCGCCGTGTGCAGGTCGACGGCCATCAGCCGGTCCGCGCCGGCCGTCTTGAAAAAGTCGGCCACCAGGCGGGCCGAGATCGGTTCACGGCCGCGGTGCTTCTTGTCCTGGCGAGCGTAGCCGTAGAACGGGATGACCACGGTGATCCGCTTCGCAGACGCCCTCTTGAGCGCGTCCACCATGATGAAGTGCTCCATCAGCCACTTGTTCAACGGCGTGGCGTGGCTCTGCAGCACGAACGCGTCGCACCCGCGTACCGACTCCTTGTAGCGGACGAAGATCTCGCCGTTGGCGAAGTCGTACGCGGTCGTGGGCGTCAGCCCGATGCCAAGCTGGTCCGCCACCGCCTCCGCTAGCTCCGGGTGGGCCCGCCCCGCGAAGAGCATGAGCTTCTTCTCGCCAGTGATCTTGATAAAGCTCATCGGTCGGACCCTTTCTCGTCGCCGCTTGCGGCGGCCTGCTGGGCAGCCTTCTCGGCGGCCTGTGCCGTACGAGTTCCTGCTCGGCGCCGGGCCACCCAACCGGCAATGTTGCGCTGCTTGCCACGGGCGACGGCGAGCTCGCCGGGTCCGACCCGGCCGGTCACCGCCGACCCCGCGGCGACGTACGCCCCGTCGGCGATGTCCGCCGGTGCGACGAGAACCGAGTCGCTGCCGACGAAGGAGTGCGCTCCGACCCTGCTCCGGTGCTTGGCCACCCCGTCGTAGTTGGCGAAGATCGTGCCGGCGCCGATGTTGGCGCCTTCGCCGATCGTCGCGTCGCCGACGTAGGACAGATGCGGCACCTTGGCGCCTTCGCCGAGCTGGGTCTCCTTGAGCTCGACGAACCCCCCCGCCTTGGCACCGCGCGCCAGGACGGTCCCGGGCCGGAGATACGTGTAGGGCCCTACGGTCGCTTCGGGACCGATCACCGCGCCGTACGAGGTGGTGCTGCTGACCTGGGCACCCTCGCCGACCAGGGTGTCGACGAGCAGGCAGTTCGGACCAACCGTCGCTCCGACCGCGACCGAGGTGGCACCGCGCAGCAATGTGGCGGGCTCCAGGACGACGTCCCGGCCGAGGGAGACATCGGCCTCCACCCACGTTGTCGCCGGGTCCACGACGGTCACCCCCGCACGCATCCAGCGCTCCAGGGTGCGGCGGTTGAGCTCCGCGTGGACCGCCGCGAGCTGGACCCGGTCGTTGACGCCCTCGACCGCCCACGTGTCCGCCACCGCCAGCGCGCCCACCCGGCGGCCCGCGCGCACCGCATGGGCGACGACGTCGGTGAGATACAGCTCGCCCTGGGAGTTGTCGGTGTCGAGCTGCTCCAGCCCCAACCTCAAGGTCTCGGCGTCGAAGGCATAGACACCGGAGTTGACCTCACGGACGGCCCGCTGCTCATCGTCCGCGTCCTTCTGCTCGACGACAGCGGCAACTGAGCCGTCGCCGGCACGCAGCACCCGGCCGTAGCCGGTCGGATCAGCCAGGTGGGCGGTGAGGATCGTCGCGCCGCTGCCCTGCTCCGCCTGGGTGTCCAGCAGACCTTGCAGCACCTCGCTGGTCAGCAATGGCACGTCGCCGTAGGTGATCACGACGGTGCCGTGCAGGTCAGGCAGCTCCGCGAGCGCGCACTGGACGGCGTGACCGGTGCCGAGTTGCTTGTCCTGAACTGCTGTCGCGACCTCGGGCGCCACCTGAGCCAGATGGTTCACGACTTGGTCCCGACCGTGCCCGACGACGACGACGAGGTGTTCGGGCTCCAGCGCCTGGGCGGCCGCGACGGCGTGGTGGATGAGCGACCGGCCCCCCAC
>JACCUZ010000074.1 GCA_013698395.1 Sporichthyaceae bacterium | reverse complement strand
CGGTCGGTGACCGGGTCAAGACCGATGCCCGGGACGCGTTGCATCTGGCCAAGCTGCTGCACCTGGGGGAGATCGTCGAGGTGACGGTGCCCAGCATCGAGCAGGAGGCTGCCCGGGACCTGGTCCGTGCCCGTGACGACGTGCGCGGGGACCTGATGAGCTCGCGGCATCGGCTCTCGAAGCTGTTGTTGCGCCAGGGGATCGTCTACTCCGGCGGCAAGGCATGGACCGGTGTCCACCACACGTGGCTGCGCCGGCAGCGCTTCGACCAGCCTGGGCTGCAGATGGCGTTCGAGACCGCCTACGACACGATGCTGGCCACCGTGGACCGACGGGACCGCCTCGATGTCGCGATCGCGGCGATGGCCGCCGACAGCGAGTTCACCCCGGTGGTGCACCGGCTCGGCTGCCTGCGCGGTGTCTCCACCTTGACCGCGTTCGGACTCGCCGTGGACGGTGACTGGCGCCGGCTGACCGGCCGAAGCATCGGGCCCTACCTGGGGTTGGTGCCCACCGAGTCCTCCTCGGGTGGCTCCCGGTCCCAGGGCGGGCTGACCAAGACCGGCAACGGGCACGCGCGCCGGCTGCTGATCGAGGCGGCCTGGCACCATCGCCAGCCCTACCGTGCCTCCAGCCTGGTGATGCGGCGTCGATGGGACCTGGCCGGACCCGCGGCCCGGGCCCGGGGACACACAGGCAACCAGCGGCTGCACGACCGCTGGCAGCGCTTCAACGAACGCGGCAAGAGGTCGGTGGTCGCCAACGCGGCGATCGCCCGCGAGCTCGCCGGATGGTGCTGGTCGCTGGCCGTGCTCGACCAGTAGCCCCAACACGTCCGACCCGACGACGGTGGGTGACGGCAGCGCCTGGGAGCGACCCGCGAACGCCCTATGAGCAGTCCCGGCCCCCCTTGTGGGGTCCAAGGCCACGCTCGATCTCTAGACCCGCGGTGCAGCTCCAGCCGAACAGCCCGTCCTGCGGTAACCAACCCGCGCATATCAGAGTGACCGCGCGTCGACACCGACACGCCCGTCACCCACCAGCGCCGGGACCGGTCACAGAGGCGGCACCCCAGAAGCCATCAGGGGTGCCGCCTCGCCATGCCCTCTTGACAACCGGCTCTACATATCAGGGCGGGCACCAGATGGCTCTCGGCAACGCCGGGCTGCGCAGTGGGCTACCTCTCTATGATCCAGAAGGGCCATTTCCTTTTGCCCGTTTTGCGCAGCAGACTTGATGTTGCCAGCGACCACACTCGGTGGTCGGCTGAGCATCACGGGGGAAAGCGTTGCGTCGGGTTTCTCTACCATTTCTCGCCGTTGCGGCAGTGGTGGCTCAGGTCCTCCTGGCCATGCCCTCGAGCGCTGCGGCCGTTTCCGGACGTGCGCTTCTGTCGCGGCTGCCGGTCGCGGACGAGAGCAGCATCACCGGTTTCGTCGCGACAGCCTTCGGCCCTTGGCGCGATGGCGACACCGACGGCTGTTCGACCCGTGCCGAGGTACTGCTCCGCGAGTCCCGTGAGCCGGCGGAGGTCCGCAACGGATGTCGGGTGGTGTCGGGTCGCTGGCTGTCCTCGTACGACGGCCGCAGGTGGGTAACTCCTGGCGGGCTCCGGATCGACGTGCTGGTGCCGTTGCGGGAGGCCTGGCAGTCCGGTGCCGGCATGTGGTCGGCGGGGACGCGTAATCGGTTCCGCAACGACCTGGCCTACGCCTGGTCTCTGAATGCGGTCACCGCATCTGTGGCAGACAGTCGCGGCACCCGTGACCCGCAAGGGTGGCTGCCTGCCTTGCAGAAGTGCGGATACGCACTGCACTGGGTGTCAGTCAAGTACCGCTGGGGCCTGGCGATCGACGCGCGGGAGAAGACCGCCCTCCGGGCGGTCCTCTCTGGTCGATGCGGTGACCGCACCGTGACCGTGCCGCGGCTCGGAGGCGTCGAGCTGCTCCGGAAACCCGCTCCTAAGCCCACTTCGACGACCTCGCCTACGCCGACGACCACGACGACCTCGCCTACGCCTACGACCACGACGGCGTCGCCTACGCCGACGACTGCTGCTGCCGTGCTGTCCGGATCAGCGCGCACGGCCGACGGTCGAGCGCTGGCTGCGGCGTCGGTCGCCGTGACCGACACCTCCGGTGCCCTCCTCGCGCAGACCACCACGGATGCTGCAGGTGCGTACCGCCTGGTCACACCGCAAGGTGCCCTCCGGCTGGTCATCGGCTCCGGCTCCCTCAACCGGCAGGCCGACGCGCTGCCCGGCGCCTTCCGCTGGCAGGTCGATGTCGAGATCACCGGAGACCGCGCGCTGGAGATCTTCCTGCCACGGGCACACCGCCTCACGGTGGCCGCCACCAGTGCTGCGGGCCGCCCACTGTCATCCGCGAAAGTGCTGGCGGACGCTGACCGACCCACCGTTGTCGCGAGTCTGTGGTCCGGCGGCCCGGCTGCGACCGGGACGCAACAGGTGGCGCCGATCACGGCAACCACCGGAGCGGACGGCCGGGCGACGGTGTGGGCCTTCAGCTCAGCCGACGTTGCACCGCTTTACGTCGAGCACACCTCCCCTTCGGGCGGCGTGAACCGGACGACCATGCCTGCGCTCGCTATCTCGGCCGACCAGATGGTCGTGGCCATTCCTGAGCGGCCCGGCTGCACACCCCGGCCCGCCACCGACCTCGGCACCGGACCGGTGCGCCTGGTGTCCGACCTCGCGACCGTGGCTGTGCGGGAGAGCGCCTCCAAGGCCACCTTGCTGCGGACCGCCGATGACCTCGTCTCGGGCGCGATCCCCACTGTTGCCTACAACGCGACACTCAGCGGCGACCCGTTGCGTTACCTCTACGACGAGGGGGTCGCGCTACGACGGGTCACTGGCATCCTCGCCTACGCCTACGCCGCTACCAAGAAGACCGTCTATCTCGACACCATGGCCCGCAAGGTCGCGCTCAACGCGGCTCGATGGCCGGACTGGAACCCCGGGCACCCGCTGGATACCGCTCAGGTGGCCACAGCGGTGTCCCTGGCCTACGGCTGGAGCGGCGCCCGGTTGAGCGCCGACGAACGGGCGGCCGTGGCGGACTCTCTCGTCACGCGGATGGTCCTGCCGTACTCGTGCGACGACGGGATGCTCGTCGCCCAACGCAACGCGTCCGGCAACCAGAACACGGTGATCGCTACCGGAGCAGCCCTTGCGGGGCTGGCGGTCCGTAACGACGCGACGGCATGGGCATCGGTCGGTGTCGGCGACGGAACGGGCGCGCTAGCCCGGTTCCGCATCGACGACGGCATGGGTCGCTCGGTGGCGGGCGGGCCGACGGTCGAAGGCTTCATGTACTCCACGTACGAGGCGGCGAGCCTCGCTCTCCTGCATGCGACCCGTTGGCGCAACTCGGGTGATCCGGCGGTGACTGCCGCGCTCACCGACACCTTGGCGGACCTTGACCGGCTGGCAGCATGGAACGAGCGATGCGGGACGGTCGCGGACCCTGACATGGAGGACGCCTGGGACTTCTATCCCTGGGTCGACCGCCCCACGGCACTGGCGACCATGGCGGCGTGGCCGTCGGCCGGAGGTCATGTGCAGGACCTGTTGGAGGCGCTGCAGGCGCGTGACACGTTGACGATCCCTGACAGGGGTTCGTGGACGGTGCCGGACGGCATAGCCGAGCTGGTGATCTCGGCAGTGAGCCCTCGGCGCACTGTGCCACCCATAGTCGACGCCTATGCCTCCGGTTCAGGCGCCGCGGGGTCCTTCTGGGGGTGCGCGACCAACGGTTCCCTCCAGGCGGTCATCAGCGGAGCCCCGAACAATGCGCCGCATGCTCACCGCGACATCGGCAACATCGTCGTCCGCCACGGCGCCCAGGAGGTGCTCGCTGACCTCGGGCAGCGGGACTACAGCTATACCGGCGCGTCGCAGGTGTGGCGGGTGAACGCCAAGGCGCACAACACCGTGGGTGTCGGGCAGACCGACGGACGGGTCACCCAGACAGACCGCGGCTCCGGGGCCGTGTCGACCGTTGACGGTGGACTGCTGATGGTCAGCTCCAACGCGATGAACGACATCGACTGGCGCCGCAGCGTCGCGGTCACGAGCTCGTCGGCGAGCATCCGAGACCAGCTTGGCCTCCGCGTCGCAGGAGTGACCAAGCAGATGTCGCTGTCCTTTCTGGTCCCGACTCCGCCGAGCCGGGTCGTCAACCCTGGGGACGGCAGGCTGCGCTTCGACCTCGCGGACGGCTCGACGTGGGAGCTGACGCCTCCCGCCGGCACCACGATGACCTACCGGGACGCCAACCCGGCGTCTCCCTACGACGACACCGCCGACTTCAAAGCCACGATCGGACCGGTGCACACGCTGGTGACCTTGACGACCATACTGTCGACGGCGGTGGACCTGACCACGACCATCCGCCGGATGGACCCGGTCAGCTAGCCCTACGGTGTCAAGATGACCGCGGAGTCTGTCGAAGACATCCGCGTGTCGCCCACGCCTGACGAGACGTACGACGCGTCGCTGGCGGCTGCCGTGCCCGCCGTCGCCGCCGGCCTCGCGATGGTCAACGTCGTCCTCGCGGTACTGCACGCGGTCGCCTTGCAGGGGCCCGCACGCCTCGTGATGGTGCCCGTCACCGTCATCTCGGCGGTGCTGTTCGCCGGTACGTTCCTGTTTCTGCGGCGTCGTCGACTGCCCTCGCACCTGGCTCACCCGATGACGGCGGGCATGCTGATGGTGGTTGTCGGCAGCTCGGTGACCACCATGGTCCTGGTGGCCGAGCCCCGGCATTCGTCCACCCTGATGTTGGTGCTGGTCGGTGCCGGCGCGGTCGTGCTCTCACTGCGCTGGTTGCTGGCCGTCCTCTATTTGACGTGGGGCGCGTGGATCGTCGCGGCCTTGGCCATCGGCCCGTCGGAGGAGTGGCCCCACTACGCCGTCGGACTGGCGTTGGCGAGCGGGCTTGCCGTCGTGGTGAACCAGCTCCGCCGAGCCGGCGTACGCGACCTTGCCGACTCGCTCGGAGCCGCCGATGCGGCTGCTGTACGCGATCATCTGACGGGGCTGGCCAACCGGCGCGGTCTGGCCATGGTCGGACCTCAGGTGCTCGAGCACGCGCGTCGCCAAGGGGACGCGGTGCACTGCATCTTCGTCGACATCGACGGCCTCAAACACGTCAACAACACGCTCGGACACAGCGTCGGTGACGAGGTCATCGTGGCGGTGGCCGACGCTCTCCGCGAGGCGACCAGGGCAACCGACATCGTGGCGCGCTGGGGCGGCGACCAGTTCTGCGTCGTCGGCCCGGGACCGGGCATGGCAACTCTGGAGCTGGAACGCCGGGTGCGTGACGGAGTCATGGCCCACTCGCCGGTGCCTGCCGACGTCTGGCCGGCCCGGGTGAGCGCCGGTGGGGCCATGCTCGCGCCGTGGGACGCTGGCACGTTGGAGACCTTGCTGGGAAAGGCGGACCAGGAGATGTACCTGCGCCGATCGCTGCGCAAGGAGAACCCGAGGCCGACCCCGCGCCGAGCACCGAGCGAGTAACAGCCGCGTGTGCCTGACCGGCATCCGTTATGGTGGCCCGGTGCAGACCCGGGTGCTCCTTACCGAGCCGCGCTGACCACGAGCACGACGTCAGCGCGGCGACCCCTCCATGTGTGAGGGGTCTTCTCATGTTCGGATCCGGTGAGGCGTGACGAGAAGGTGCGAGAGCAGATGACCCAGACGAGCGAGGCGCGGGAGACCTACGACGTCCATGCCGTCCAGGAGAAGTGGCTGCCGGTGTGGGACGAGTTGGCACCATTCCGTTCCGGCGACCCGGACGACCCCCGGCCGCCGATGTACGTCCTGGACATGTTTCCCTACCCGTCGGGCGACCTGCACATGGGCCACGCCGAGGCCTACGCCCTGGGCGACGTCGTCGCCCGCTACTGGATCCAGCGCGGCTACAACGTCATGCACCCGATCGGCTGGGACTCCTTCGGCCTTCCCGCTGAGAACGCGGCCATCAAACGGGGTGTGGACCCACGAGCGTGGACGTACGACAACATCCGCATCCAACGCGAGTCGATGCGCCGCTACGCCTGCTCCTTCGACTGGGACCGGGTCCTGCACACGTCGGACCCGGAGTACTACCGTTGGAACCAGTGGCTCTTCCTGCGGTTCTTCGAGAAGGGTCTGGCCTACCGCAAACCCTCGCTGGTCAACTGGTGCCCCAAGGACCAGACCGTGCTGGCGAACGAGCAGGTGGTCGGCGGTCTGTGCGAGCGCTGTGACACCCCGGTCACGAAGAAGAAGCTGACCCAGTGGTACTTCGGCATCACGGGGTACGCCGACCGGCTGCTCGAGGACATGGCCGCGCTGCGGGGCAGCTGGCCCGAGAAGGTCCTCACGATGCAGCGGAACTGGATCGGTCGGTCTACCGGCGCCGACGTGGAGTTCGCCATCGAGGGGCGCGGTGAGCCGGTCACTGTGTACACGACTCGTCCTGACACGTTGCACGGAGCGACTTTCTTCGTGGTGGCCGCCGACTCCGACCTGGCCGCCGAGCTGGCGATGGGAAGCCCCGCGGAAGGCGAGTTCACCCAGTACGTCGGGAAGGTCCGGGCTGAGAGCGAGATCGAGCGGCTGTCGACGGACCGCGAGAAGACCGGGATCTTCCTCCACCGCTACGCCGTCAACCCGGTCAATGGCGAGCGCCTGCCCATCTGGGCGGCGGACTACGTGCTGGCCGACTACGGCCACGGGGCCATCATGGCTGTGCCCGCGCACGACCAACGGGACCTCGACTTCGCTCGGGCATTCGACCTGCCTGTGCGGGTCGTCGTCGACACCGGCGACGAGGACCCGGCGTCGTCGGGGATCGCCACGAGCGGTGAGGGGCGACTGGTCAACTCGGGTCCCCTGGACGGGCTGGACAAGGCGGCCGCCATCGCCCGTATCACCGATCTGCTGGTCGAGGGCAGGAATGGCCGCGCTGCGGTGAACTACCGGCTGCGAGACTGGCTTATCTCGCGACAGCGCTACTGGGGAACACCGATCCCCATCGTGCACTGCCCCACGTGCGGCGAGGTGCCGGTCCCGGAGGACCAGCTGCCGGTGGAGCTGCCACCCTCCGAGGGGCTGGACATGCAGCCCAAGGGCACGTCGCCGCTGGGCGGAGCCAACGAATGGGTGAGCGTCGACTGCCCCCGTTGCGGTGGCCCCGCGACGCGCGACACCGACACGATGGACACCTTCGTCGACTCCTCCTGGTACTTCCTGCGCTTCACCGCGCCGCACCGTAACGACGTCCCGTTCGACCCGGACGAGGTAGCGAGGTGGCTGCCGGTCGCGCAGTACGTCGGTGGTGTGACGCACGCGATCCTGCACCTGCTCTACGCCAGATTCTTCACCAAGGTCCTGTACGACCTGGGCATGGTCGCGTTCACCGAACCGTTCACCCGCCTGCTCAACCAGGGCATGGTGGGGATGAACGGCTCGTCGATGTCGAAGTCTCGCGGGAACCTGGTGCGGCTCTCAGACGAGTTGGACGCGCACGGCGTGGACGCGGTGCGACTGACGATGGTGTTCGCGGGACCGCCCGAGGACGACATCGACTGGGCCGACGTGTCAGCCCACGGTTCGGCCCGGTTCCTGGCGCGTGCCTGGCGGCTGTCCGGGGATGTCCAATCTGCACCGGGAGTCGATGCCAGTGCAGGGGACGAGGGACTGCGCAGGCAAACCCACCGTGCCGTGGACGAGGCGACCCGGGCGTTGGAGTCGTTTCGGTTCAACGTTGCGGTCGCCCGGGTGATGGAGCTGGTCAACGTCACGCGCAAGGCCGTTGACAGCGGCTGCGGTGCCGCGGATCCGGCGGTTCGGGAAGCCGTCGAGGCGGTGGCCGTCATGCTCTCACTGTTCGCGCCCTTTACGGCCGAGGAGATGTGGGCGCGGTTGGGCCACCAGCCGACTGTGGCGCGGACCGGCTGGCCGGTCGTGGATCCGGCCTTGCTGGTGGAGGAGTCGGTGACCTGCGTCGTGCAGGTTGCGGGAAAGCTTCGGGACAGGATCGACGTGCCGCCGGACGTGTCCGATGAGACTCTGCGTGAGCTGGCGTTGGCGTCGAGGTCGGTGCAGAGGGCCCTGGAGGGGCGGGGGGTGCGCACAGTGGTCGTGCGCGCCCCCCGCCTGGTCAACGTCGTCCCGGCGTGAGAAGCGGTCGCGGGTGAGCGTCGCCGTCGTCACCGACTCGACGTCGTACCTGCCCGAACACCTGGCGCGGGATCGCGGCATCGACGTAGTGCCGCTTCAGGTTGTCATCGGCGGCACTGCGTACGACGAGGGCGGGGATGCGTCACCGGCGGCAGTGGCCGAGGCGCTGCACAGTTGGACACCTGTCACCACGTCGCGACCTGCTCCGGCGACCTTCGCCGAGGCCTACCAGCGGGCCGCGGATGCTGGGTTCGACGGGGTCGTCTCGGTACACCTGTCCTCGCGCATGTCAGGCACGGTCGAGTCGGCAGGGTTGGCCGCCAAGGAGGCACCGCTGCGGGTCGAGGTCGTCGACTCGCGTTCGCTGGGGATGGGTCTGGGATTCGCCGTGCTGTCGGCGGCCCATTCGGCGGCCGGCGGGGCCGGTGTGGACGACGTGGCAGCTGCCGCGCGCTGCCGCGCCGAGGCGTCGACGGTGCTGTTCTACGTCGACACCCTGGAACACCTGCGCCGCGGGGGACGGATTGGTCCGGCGGCTGCGCTGCTGGGCTCGGCCTTTGCGGTCAAGCCGTTGCTGCAGCTCGTGGACGGCCAGATTCAGCCGCTGGAGAAGGTGCGCACCTCCACACGTGCCATCGCCCGGCTGGAAGAGTTGGCCGCCGCGCGTGCCGGCGCGTCGAGGAGCGACGTGGCGGTGCACCACCTAGCCAACCAGGCCCGGGCCGATGCGCTCGCCGGTCGCCTGCGATCGCGTCTGCCCGGCCTTGGCGACCTGTACGTCCGCGAGGTGGGCGCTGTCGTGGGCGCCCATGTGGGTCCGGGCATGCTTGCGGTCGTCGTGGCTCCGTCCACAGGTCGCTGATTTCCGCCTCGTCATCCACGGACTCGGTCTGCGGCCCGGTCACGGCCCCAGCTGCCTCCTAGCGTCGATGGGTGAGCACCCGGGGCCGCCGCCGGCGTGAAAACGAGGCGGTGGCGCGGCGGCGCGTCGAGCGGCTCGGGGTCGCGGCACGCGGCGGCTGGGTCCCCACCCGACCGCAAGTGGGCGACATGGCGTCATCGCTGACCACGGTCGTTTCGGCCGTGCAGGACCGGGTGCCGCCGG
>JACCUZ010000056.1 GCA_013698395.1 Sporichthyaceae bacterium | reverse complement strand
GTCTCGACCCAGGCAGGGACGGCGGCGTACGGCGGGGAACTCGGGGTGGCCAATGCAGGCGTCGGCCGCATCGAGAACCAGCTGGTCCTCCTCCGCCAGGAGCTCGGCTGGCTCAAGTCGATGCGCCCGATCACAGTCAACGAGGCCATCAGCGCCGAGGCCACGGCCCGTGAGGTCGCCCGACTCCAGGCATTGGCGGTGGTCTAGGTGCCCGTTGACACCGCACGACTCACCATCGGCAGCACCATCGCCATGTCCGGGGCACACCTCGACCCGCTGGTCGACGCGTACGGCGTCGACTGGCTCCTCACCAAGCTCGACGGCTGGGACGACGGGTACGCAGCCCCGGACTCTGGCGTCACGAACCGTGTGTCCGACCATGGCGGCCACGTGAGCGATGTGTTCGCGGTGCCGCGAATCGTGCACGTCGAGGGCCGGCTCAAGGCCCCCTCGTGGGATGCCGCGACCCTCGCATGGGAGCGCCTCATGGCGGCGGTCCCGTTGTCGGACCAGACGACGATGACTGTGGCTCACGGCGTCGCTGCGGTGCTCCCCACCAAGCAGGCTGCCGTACGCCAGCACGAGAAGCCAGTGATCTCGGAACGGGTCGGGGGCCTGCTCTCGTACTCGTTGTCGCTGATCGCACCTGACCCGCGCCGCTACTCCACGGTCCTCCAGACTGCCTCGACCGGGCTCCCGTTCACCACCGGTGGCCTGTCCCTCCCGATCGCGTTGCCCATCTCCATCGGCGCGACGGTGAACTCGGGTCGTCTCAGCGTGGTCAACGACGGCAACGTTGCTTCCCCGCCCTTGCTCAGCATCACCGGCCCGTGCCCGGCCCCGACGATCACCCACCTCGGCTCTGGTCGCCGGCTGGTCGTGGCCGACGCGATCGACGCGGGCCGCGTCCTGACCATCGACACGGTGGACCAGGTCGCTCTGCTCGACGGGACCGTGCTCCGCACCGTCACCGGGTCGTGGTGGCACCTCGAGCCGGGCGTCAACCAGATCGCGTTCACTGCTCCCGCCTTCGACGCGGGCGCGCTCCTGACCATCTCGTTCCGTTCGGCCTGGAAGTAGGTACCCCGTGGCTATCCCCTTCGATGTCGACGCGACGTGGCTCAACACGACAGCCTCCTACGACGCGGGCGAACTCCGTCGCGCCGATGGTGCTCTGGTGGCCGGCGCGGGTGGTACCCCGTGGGGTGGCATCGCCCGCCACTCCGACACCGCCATGAACGTGACCGTCAACGGGTCCGACGTGGTGACCGTGAACCCCGGTGCCGTGGTCATCCCCGGCAACGCAGTGGCCGAGACCGGCGTCTACCGGGCGTCACTGGCCGCCGCGCAGACCGGGACCCTGTCGGCCCGGCACGCAACGAACCCGCGCATCACCCTCGTGGTGTTCCGTGCCCTCGACACGGACGTGGTGGTTGGGCACGCCGCGTACAAGGGCCGCATCGAGTTCGTCGACGGCACACCGGGTGCGGTCCCCTCGGCTCCCGCGTTGCCGAACATGGCGGTCGAGCTGGCCCGCATCACCGTCCCGCAGACCGGCGGCGCTGCGGCCTCGGTCGACCTGACCTACCGCACCTACGCGACCGCGGCGGGCGGCACGCTCATGGTGCCCACGTTCGCGCGTCTTCCCGCCTCGGCTGCGAAGTGGCAGCAGGCCCGCGCGATCGACACCGGTTCGTTCTACGAGTGGAACGGCACGGCGTGGGTTGCGCTGAACGCGTGGACCGGCGCGGAGGTCCCTGTCCAGGGTGGGACCGTCCCCCCGGCTGGGGCCCGGCAGATCATGGCGGCACAGTCGGTGGTGACGACGGTGGGTGCTGTTTCCACTATCACCGTCCCCTTCGGCCGCACCTTCCCGAACGGTGTGATCTCCGTGGTGGTCTCAATCGGCGACTCGGCCGGCGACCCTGGCTTCGCGCGAGTGACGGGCGTAACGACCAGTCAGGCGACCTGCCAGGTGTACGCCCCGAACGGCAACGGCATGGCCCAGAACCTGCCTGTCCGGGTGAACGTCATCGCAGTCGGCTGGTGACTCGGTGGCCGTCTCCTGGCATTCCTTCGACCTCGTCTCGGGGCGTCGGGGCGCACGCCTCGTGACCGAGTCGCTGGGCACGGTGAAGCGGCACATCAACGAGGCCAACGACGTCACCGTGCCCGTGCGCATGTTCGACCACGAACGAGGCAGGCCCTTCCCAGGTTGGCTCGAGGGAACCAACCACGGCCTCACCATGCTCGTCGCGATCGACACCACCGACCACGACGAGGACATCCTGTGGGGCGGCATGGTCGTGCGCCGCATCCGCACCATCGGCCCGACCGCCAACGTCAGCGCCGTGACCCTCGAGCACTACTTCGGTCGCCGCTACGTCGGCGACGTCGCCTGGGACAACGTTGACCTCGCCCAGATCGCCGCCGACGTGGTCGACTCCATCTCCGACGACGGCATCGGGCTCACCGTCGCCACCACACCGACCGGTGTGATGCTGGGCGGGGAGTACTCCGACAGTGAGGACATGCGGGTTGCCGCGATCCTCGACACCCTGGCCGCTCTCGATGGCGGCATCGAGTTCACCGTCGAGCTGGGTTGGGCCAACGCCGAGCACACGGCGTTGACGAAGACGCTGAGGATCGGTCCCCGTATCGGGCTCGCCCCATTGGTGCCGACCGTGTGGTCGTACCCCGGTTGTGTGGACGACTTCGAGTTCGTCGAGGACTTCACCACCGAGTACGGCGCGAACGACGTCACCACGGTCTCGTCTGGTGAGGGCGACAGCCGACCGTCAGAACGGCGCACCGACGAGGCCCTGATCGCGGGCGGGTATCCGCGCTACGAGAAGCGGGACACTCCTGGCACCTCCATCACCCGCGAGACGACGTTGGAGTCTGCAGCCGACGCGATGTTGGCCGACATGCGCCTGGGGCTGACGCAGCTGACGATCAAGGCCGACGCCCGCACGGCACCCCGGTTCGGCCGGGACTGGTTCCTCGGCGACGACCTGCTCGGCCAGCTCTCCTGCGACGCATTCCCGCCAGTCATGGGCCCCGAGGGGTACGTCGTGCCCGGCTTCAACCGGCGCCTCCGCGCAGTCGGTGTCGAGCTCGACCTCGACGGCCACAAGGTGAACCCGATCACTCAGGAGGTCGACGCGTGACCATCCGACGCCGCTACACCAACGACCAGAACGCCCTACCGAAGCAGGTTGCCGACCTCCGCAGACAGCTCGAGCAGGACCGGGCTGCCCGACGGCTGAGCGGGTCCACGCTCGTGGGCCGGCTCAAGGTCGCACTGGGCGGCGGGATCGACCTGTCCGACGGTGGCACCATCAC
>JACCUZ010000412.1 GCA_013698395.1 Sporichthyaceae bacterium | reverse complement strand
CGGGGATGACCTCGACGAGGCCGCCGCCGGCATGGGCGATCTGGTCGAGTGCGCCTTCCAGCGCCGCCCGTGCGATGCCCTGGCCGCGATGTTTCTTGTCGACGTAGAAGCAGGTGATCCGCCAGTCGGGACGCGGCGGCGCGTCCTTGTCGTACTCGCGCTTGTACTTGATGTTTGGGAGTTCCTCCGGGCTGCCGTACTGGCTCCATCCCTGTGCGGCGCCGTCCCCGTCGATGACGAGCGCGGCGTGAGCACGACCTGTCCGGACCCGGTCCTCCTTGACCGCGCGATAGCTGATCCCCTTCTGGCCGCACTCCGGGTGGTAACCGATGCACCAGCACCCGCCGAAGATCCCGTTGTTGCGCACGACAAGCTCCGCGAAGGCATCCCACGTGGAGGCGTCGAGGGGTCGGATCGTGTACGACATCGTGGAGTCCTTTCGAGCGGGCGTGCTCCTATCTTCCCGTCTCGGGCAAGGAAACATGGATCGGGCGCGACTCCTTGGCGATGGGGAGATGCGGGGGTCAGGCGCGGGAACGACACTGACCAAGCGAGTCTTATGTGGATCGCGAGCTCGCCCGAACGAGAACCAGATCGAAGTCCGTTCCGGGCGGCGCTCCCGGCCCGAACGGTGGCGGGAAGCCGACGTCGAACCGGCCGTTGACCACTGCAAGGCGGTCACCGAACTTGGCCACCGTCGTAGGTACTCGGAAGAGGGGGCTGGTGATCACCGAGGTAATCGTTCCGCGGGACAGGTCCGGTGTGAGCGTCACGCGCACGAGCGTGTTCGCAAACCCCTCGACGACCCAAACGTCGTCGCCCGCGAAGAGGAGGCCGTCGGGGGTACCCGGGACGAGGCCGTCGACATCAATCGCACGGCTTGCGCCCGTTGCGGGGTCGACGGTGAACAATGCTCCCAGGGTGGTGTGGTTGACGATCAAGGTCGAACCGTCCGGTGTCGCGTCGATGCCGTTGAGGTTCGGCGCGGTTGGATCGATTGCCGCAGCAGGGCCGCTCAAGGTGATCGTGCTGCCATGTCCGAGAGTGCCGTCTGCCGCGATCGGAATTCTGTACAGGACTGGAGCGAAGCTGTCGGTGAAGTATGCGCCGTCTCCTGTTACGACGACGTCATTCACGAGGGCGCCACCGCCAGCTGCGGCGAACTGGTACCTCGCGACCGGACCCCCACTGCGCGTGTCGTACACGTACGCCGCTCCGGTGGCACCGCCGGCGACGAACAACAGATGGTGCGCTTCGTCCGCCTTCAGGCCGACCGCGACCCGTCCGGGTGCTGCGTCGATGAAGACGGCGCCCGTGCCGGTGCGAAGATCGCCTCGGTAGATGTCACCGGTCGTCAGCGAGCCCACATAGAACGTGGAGCCTGTGCCCAGAGCGACGCCCTCGGGGGCGAAGTCGACCGGCAGCGGCACGGAATCGGGGAACGACGGTGATGGTGCAGCAACGGCGGTTCCCGTCATGACCGCTGTCGCCGTGGCGAGGCAAGCCGCTGCCACTCGCATAGTTGTTCTCATCGTCGCTCCTCTACTGGTTTGTGGGTCGCCGATCCGAACCGTTGCACCGTAAGGACGGCAGGGCGCGTAGGGCTCGACGAATGCCTTCCGCGCGCGTTTCGCTACGTCAGGAGCTTGGCGAGAGGTCCTTGAGAGGAGGCGTCGTATGGGTCGGCGTGGCGGTGGACGACCTTCCACTCTCCGTCCTCTCGCCGGAGGATTGTCGTGGCCCGCAGGGAGTAGGGCACGGGGTCACCGCCGCCGACCGACGTAGTCGTGTGCTCGATGCAGACGACGTAGGCGAGGTCGCCGCTGGCTCCAGCCGCCAACACGTCCCAGTCCGCCGCCTGACAGTTCGAGAAACGAGCTGCGAGCTGCTCGAACACCGGACCGATGTCGGCCCAGCCTGAGGCTGACATCTTTGCTCCGAGGAGGGTGAGGGGCTCGTTGTGGGACCAGATCGCATTACGCAGACTGGCGTCGCCGTTGTGGAGTGCGGTATCCGCCTCCATCAGACGCGGCAGCGTCGACTCCAGGAACAAGTCCGCTTCAGTCATCGGGGTCGGCCTTCCTAGTAGATGGAGCAAACGGGCTTGCGGTGAGGTAGCAGGCGAGGCGTCGGCAACGCGTGGCCCGAAGGCGCCGCGCTGACGAGAGCCCTCGAAGTCCGGCGAGAGCGTCAACAAGTACTCGACGATGTCCGGCTCTATCGTCTCGTCGGCACCGATCGCACGCGCGAGGTCCCAGCTGTGAATGGCGACATCGAGCAACCGCATGCCGAGCAGGTCCGCTCCACTGCGATCGACGGCCGGATGGTGGGCGGTTCGGGCGAGCGCGCATTCCTCGGCGAACGCGGCAAGGAGCTCCGCGGAAGTCGAGACGAACGACCCGATCGGGTCTGCGCCCAGGTGATCGACACTCCGCGTGGCATCCGTGTCCTCCGCTGAGGCGCCATGGAGCAGCATCGTGTGCCGTCGGTTCGCGCCGATGACGTGGTTCACGAGGGCCCTGACATCCCATCCGTCACAGGGCGTGGGACGCTCCCAGTCGGCAGTTGTGACGAGACGCAGAAGACGCGCGAACGCCGTGTTGGCGATCGGGAGAAGGAGAGTGGCATCGCTCACTGTTGACTTCCGTTCACTCGTCGGTGCTGGCTGGTTGGATACCTCGGACCGTACGGCGACCGCTGTCGCGCGGGCATCAGCGCAATTGCGGAATCGCTACTGATTTCGTGGATGCGAGTCTGTGACGGTGGCCGGGCCTGGGCACGAAGCCGAGCTCGATCGGACGGCGCAGTCGGCGCCTCCGCTTCCACTGCCGTTAACCTCGTTGATCGGACGGGTGCGGGAGCTCGAAGGGCTGGGTGAGGCGCTCCGTAGGTCGCGAATGGTGACCGTGACCGGCGCCGGCGGGGTGGGCAAGACCCGCGTGGCTGTGGAGCTGGCCAGTCGTCAGCTCGGTCGCCGGGCCGATGGCGTGCTGCTGGTGGATCTCACCGCGAGCTCCAGAGCGGCCGATGTGACAGCGGAAACCGCGCGCACCTTGGACCTTCGCGCCGGGGCGGGGGCAGCCGCCACCGACTCGTTGCGCCGGTACCTGACCGACCGTGATGTGCTGCTCGTACTCGACAACTGCGAGCACGTGATCGACGGCTGCGCCGAGCTCGCCGCAACGCTGCTCGGTTCGTGCGCCGGGTTACGGATCCTGGCCACCAGCCGTGAGCCGCTGGGCGTCGACGGGGAAACGGTCTGGAGACTTGAACCGCTGGCACCGGACGAGGCGCACCGGCTCTTCGTCGAGCGGGCACGCCAGCGACTGCCTCAGTTCATTCCGAACGAGGAGACGGACAAGACGATCGGGCAGGTGTGTGCGCGGCTCGATCGCCTGCCCCTCGCCATCGAGCTCGCTGCCGCACGGGTCAGTGTCATGTCGCCGTCGGAGATCCTGTCCGGGCTCGAGACCCGCCTGGGCGAGCTCGGCGGTGGCAGTCGACTGTCCCCGGCGCACCACCGCAGTGTCCGTGCAGCAGTGGAATGGAGTCATCGGCTGCTCGACCCGGTCGAGCAGCGGGCGTTCCGTCGCCTGGCGGTCTTCGTCGGCGGTTTCGACGCAGCCGCCGCAGGTACCGTTGCTGGGCTGTCGCTCGATGTGCTGGCTCGCCTCGTCGACAAGTCGCTCATCTCCACCTCAGAAGGCCGCCACGGTCGAACCAGGTACCGGCTGCTGGAAACAGTGCGCGAGTACGCCGTCGATCTCCTCGTCGAGGCGGGCGAGCTCGACGAAGTACGAGCGCAACACCTGCGCCACTTCTCGAGCTTCCGCGACGGTGTGCGGGAAGGCTGGCCGTCGGCCAGCGCTCAGCAGCTCGTCGACGAGCTCGAGGACGACTACGAGAACGTGCGGGCCGCCCTCGAGTGGGCTCTCGAGTCCGATCCGTGCGCCGCGCGAGTCCCGCTCGCAGCGATGTACGACCTGTTCATGATGCTGGGGCAGGCCGACGGGCTCCGCATCGGGCGGCTCGTGCTCGAACGGTGTCCCGACCGGGACCGTCACCGCGCCGAGCTGCAGATCTCCGCCGGTCTGCTCACGATGCTGCTGGCGGACACTGGGGAAGCGAAGCGCGCGCTCGCCGAGGCGCGAGAGCTGAGCAGCGCGATCGGTGAGCCGAGGCTCGAAGCCTGGGCTCGATTCTTTCAGGGCCTCACCGCCACACTCGGGCTCTCCATCGAGCCCGGACGTGAGCACCTCGAGGCGGCCCGCGCGCTTCACCAAGAGCTTGGCATCCGGACCGGCGAGGCTCGCGCCACCGCCGCACTCGGTCTCAACTTCGAGCTGGACAACGAGAGCGCACACGGCCAGGAGCTGGTCGAGCAGGCTCTGTCGATCGGCGTCGCCGAGTCCGATCGATGGAGTCAGGGACAGAGCCACGTCTACCTGGGCATCATCGCCGAGTCGGTCGCAGCTCATCCCGATGTCGCCACGTCGCACAACCGCCAGGCGGTCGACGCCCTGCGGCCTTTCCGAGACGTGACCTTGCTGCCCGTCGCGCTGATCGGCCAAGCGAGCGTGATCGCACCCCGCAACCCCGCGGCTGCGCTCGAGGTCGCCGCCGCAGCGTTTGCGCTCCGAACACGAGGCGGCGGACAGTTCCCTCCCGCGTTCCGAATCCGAGCCGACCGCGTCCGCGTGACCGCCCAGGCAGCGCTGGGTGCCGACGCCGACCGCATCTGGCGCGCTGGAGCCCGCCTTGGGGTCGACGACGCCATCGCGCTCGCCTTCGGCATCAAACGACCCCGTCCGGCTGCAGCGTGGGGGTTGAGCGCGCGCGAGCTGGACGTGGTTCGGCTCGTTGCGGATGGTCTGTCCAACAAGCAGATCGGCTCCCGCCTGCAACTCTCCGTGCGTACGGTCGAGAGTCATGTCCGCCACGTGCTCATAAGGACCGGGCTGACGAACCGCACGCAGCTCGCGACCTGGGCGCGGGAGCGCATCCAGTAGGGACGGAGGCGACGGCAATGACCAACGGCACGCCAACGTCGCTGCACCTCACGTCGAGTGGCGCAGGGTGTGGGGCCATACCGTAAGGCGCCGCCGGGACCGGGTTGTCTATGGCACCGAGGGAGCGATCTGAGGGGGCCACCCGTCAACGACCCAGTTGGTTCGGTGAGGCTGCCGGCGGCGGTCGCGACCGCAAACCGACGGCCATCCCGAGTCCCGTCTCTCCCGTTCAGCTCAGGGGCGCAACCGGAACGGTGGGTACTGGTCGGTGACCAGGATGTAGGCGTATCCGACGACGCGGTTGTGCCAACGCATGACGCCTTCGACATAGTTGAAAACCCCGCGCAGGTAGCGGCCGGTGAACAGGATCGCGAACCATGCCCCGATCACCGCGAAGAGCACGTCGATATACAGGAAGAAGAGGACGACATAGTGGGGGATCGTCAGGAACCACTTGACCAGCGGCAGCCAGCGGTTCAGCCCCTGCTTCGCGTCGGGGTAGCGGAAGTCCAGATGCACCGACTGCTGCTTATCGGTCGAGGGGTAGCGGTCATCCATCAAAGCGAGCTAGACGGCGACGCGGTTGGTGAAGCGCAACAGTTCGAGATTCCAGTCGAACCACCAGCGCGGGTACTTCTGTCGGAACACGATCATCAACAGCGGCGGCAGGAACAGCAGCCCCGTGCCGCCTACCGCGATGACGGTGGTGCTGGAGCCGGTGCCGACGTCGCCGCTCTTGTAGCCGCCGATGCTCGCGACCACGATCGCGATCGGAATGACCGCGAAGACGCGGAAGGCCGTCGCGAGACGGTTGAGAGCACGGTTGGGGTAGTCGACCGAGAACCGCACGGCATGGTCGTCGTTCATAGTCTTGGTTTCCTGTCTGGCGTGGAAGCTCCGCTAGGCACCAGGTTCAGAACTGTGAGGGTCGGAAAGACGGCCAGCCAGATCATGAGCGCCAGTTGATGCTGCGACGGCGGCGGGACGGGCGTTGGTTGAGGGGTCATTCGATCGTTGGACATGCCGGCGGAACCGGTCGAGTGGATCACGGCACGCTGCCACCGCGGAGATCTCTGACGGCGTGCTGGACGTCCTCTTCGACGAGGTCCGCATTCAACGCGATCGCGGCGGCCGAGCCTTCGCCGGCGGCTGTGATGACCTGGGCGCGCGGGTCGTTGCGTTCCCGGCAATCCACACTCCCGGGACGGTCGTGCGACCCAGGGGATCCAAGCCGAGCCCGCGCGTTCACGATGGCTACGAATGGCTGTACGTCCTTTCCGGCCGGATGCGTCTGGTCCTCGGCGATCGAGACCTTGTGCTCGGAGTGGGTGAGGCGGCCGAATTCGACACGAAGCTGCCGCACTGGTTCGGCAGCACGGGCGAAGGCTCAGCAGAGATCCTGAGCCTCTTCGGCCGGCCAGGGGAGCGCATGCACGTACGCGCGTACGCCCGGCCGCTAACGCGCCGGGCGTACGCCTACCTCCTCCAGCCGGACCAGCATCTCGGCGGTGTCGGCGTACACGCGGTACGCCCCCGCGCGCTCGAGTTCATCCAGTCCGTAGCCACCAGACAGCAGACCGATCCCAAGCGCACCCGCTCGTTGGGCCGCGAGCAGGTCCCAGACGCTGTCGCCGACGACGAAGCAGTGGCGAGGGGACATCCCCAACAGCTGAGCGGCCGCCAGGAACAGGTGGGGATCGGGCTTTGCTCGCTCCACCAGTTCGCGGGTGACGATCGGCACGTCAGGGGGCAGATCGAGCAGCGCCAGCGCCGACCCGGCGGTCTCCCGTGCCCCGCTCGTGGCGATCGCGAACGGCACGCCCCGCGCGTGGAGCAGTTGCAGGAGCTCGCGGGCACCAGGGAACGGCACCACCCCGGCCGACCGTTCCAGGTAAGCCTCGGCGTGCAGGCGACGGAGTCGTTGCAGCGTCTCCACTCCGAGCTCGCCGGTCTCGCGCTGCAGCGCGTCGAGGAACAGCCCCCCGCTCATCCCGATGCGTCGATGTATCCGCCAGACCGACAGCGCGATGCCGCACTCGGCCAGCGCCTCCTGCCAGGAGATCACGTGCTGGTACACCGAGTCGACCAATGTCCCGTCCAAGTCGAACAACAGGGCCGGTTGGGCGACGTCGAGATCGAGCGGTGCACCGTCCAAGGTCATGGCCCCATCCTCCCGGACGCTCATGCGGCGAAAGGGTCATGGGCTGGACAGCGGCCGTTCCGACTGGACGTCCTCCGTGATCTCGACCGCTCGGCGGTGCGCATCCGTGATGACCGGTACGTGGCTGCCCGGTGTCGCAACAGCGCCCGAACCCCATGCGACCGCCTCGCGCAGCGCGGCGAACCGGTCGTCGTTCTGCCGCTGGCGCCCGGCCAGGTAGCCGGCGAGCAGCGCGTCCCCGGCACCGACGGTGCTCTTCGGGTCGTCGACGACGGCCTCGGCGTGCAGGGCACCCTCGCCGTCGACGAGTAGCGCGCCGTCACGGCCCAGGCTCACGACGACACTGCGGGCTCCCTGTGCCCGCAGTTCCTCAGCGGCCTGGACGGCGTCACCGATGCTGGGCAGGGAGCGACCGACGGCCTCGGCAAGCTCCTCCACATTCGGCTTGACGACCTCGGGTCGCGCGGCCAGTCCGGCGACCAGCGCCTGCCCGCTGCTGTCGAGGGCGAGTCGGGCCCCCGTTGCGCGGACGGCGGATCCGAGCTGCGCGTAGAAGTCAGCCGGCACGCCGCGAGGGAGGCTGCCGGACCCCAGCACCCAGTCGGCTCCTGAGCCTGCCGAGGCGGCGGCGTTGAGCAGCGCGTGGACCTCGTCGTCGTGCAGGGTCGGCCCAGCGGCGTTGATCTTGGTGGCGAAGCCGTCCGGCTCCGTGACCGAGATGTTCACGCGTACGCGCCCGCGGATCGGCACGGCGACGAATAGCACGCCCTCGCCGCGCAGCAGCGTCTCGAGCTCGGCGCCTTCGGGCCCACCGACCGGCACGACTGCGAGGGTCGGCACGGCGTTGTGCGTCAGCGCGCGGCTGACGTTGACGCCCTTGCCGCTTGGCTCCTGGTGCTCACCGGAGATGCGGTGCACGGCGCCGCGGACCAGCTCCGAGACCTCCAGCGTCCAGTCGACACTGGGGTTGGGGGTCACGGTGACGATCACACGCGCTCCGTGGGCAGTCCGGCTGTCACGAGCGCCTGATGCGTGTCGTCCGACAGGCCCGAGTCGGTGATGAAGAGGTCGAGGTCGTCCAGGTCGGCATGCTTGCAGAGGCTCACGCGGCCCACCTTGCTGTGGTCGGCGAGCAGGACGCGACGACGTGCCGCGGCAAGCATGAGGTGCTTCGTCGCAGCCTCCGCGGGGTCCGGGGTCGTCAGACCCCGCTCGACCGATAGGGCGTTGGTGCCGAGGAAGGCCACGTCGACGTTGAGATCCCGCAGTGTGCGGTTGGCCCAGTGGCCAACCTCGGCGGACGTCGTCACGCGGACCCGGCCACCGAGGGTGTACACGGTCACGTTGGGCCGGGGAAGCAGGCTGAGCGCGATCGGCAGGGAGTTTGTGAAGACGGTGAGCGGCCGGTCGGTGGGGAAGATGTCGGCCAGCAGCGCGGTCGTGGAGCCGGCGTCGAGCAGCACGGATCCCTCGGCGGGCAGGTGCTCGAAGGCTGCGCGGGCGATCCGTTTCTTCTCCGCGGTGAACGCGATGCGGGTCGACACCGCTGGCTCGAATGACACGTGCTCGATCGGCACCGCGCCGCCGTGCACGCGCCGCAACAGACCTTCCTGCTCGAGCCGGATGAGGTCCTTGCGCACGGTCTCGGCGGTGACGCCGAGGTCCGCGGCGACGCCGGCGACGTCGACGCGACCGGTGGCCCGGAGAGTCCGTACGATCGCCTGCTGGCGCTGGGCGGAGAAGGGCACCCGGGCGGCCCGACTCATGCCGCCCGGCCCGGCGGCGGGAACTCGTCCGCGCTCGCGTAGATCCCGGCAGCCAGCCCGGCGAGCAGGGCGGCACCGCGTGCACCCGCCTCGGCAACGTCGGTGCGGACGAGCTCGCCGAAGCGGGCCCGCTTGACCGCCATCAGTGCCGGGCTGCGCGACCACCCACCGGTGACGACCATCTGACGGTGTGGTCCGACCACGTCGCTCATCGCGTCGTGCAGCGCCGCGATCTGGGCGGTGATCTCCTCGAGCGCCGCGTGCCAGGTGCGGCCGGAAGGATCGGCCCCCGGCGCGAGGGCTGCGGCGTCGAGCCGGGGGAGTACGTCGGGCCCGCCGAGGTCGGCCAGCACGCGTTGTAGGTGCAGCCCACCCTCGGTCGCACCGAGCAAGGCCCACCTGTCCTCCAGCACGTGCCACCCGACGGTGATGCCGTCGCGGGCGAGCCGGGCCACCCCGTCGGCCGGGAAGCCGGCGGGCACGGTGCGCACGAGCGCCTCGGCCGTGCCACAGGAGTCGAGCTGGTCGCCGGGACTGGCGGCACCGGCACCCACCGTCGCGGCCTGGTGGTCGTGTCCGGCCGTAGTCAGCACGGCGCCGGCGAGCCGCCTGAGCCGGTCATGGCCGACTTGGCCTAGCGCCGTTCCCGACGTCACCAGGGGCGGCAGTAGGTCGGCCGACGCGCCCGACCAGTGCAGGGACTCTGCCCACCACCGGCGCTCGGCGAGATCCAGCCAGCCGGTGCGCGAGGCCAGGGAGACGTCGCTGGCCTCGGCACCGCCGAGTCCACGTACGACCCACTCGGCGACGTTGAGCCGCCGCACCGCTGTGGCTGCGCCGGGGTGGTTGTCGAGCAGCCACCGATGCTTGGTGTGCGACCACTGGGAGCGCAGCGGCAGCCCGGTCCGCGCGCTGAACGTCTCGGCGCCCATCTCCTCACCGAACCGCGCGACCTGGTCGGCGTCGCGGGGGTCGTGCCAGGCGATGACCGGCGCCACCGGACGGCCGCTGGCATCGAGGAGCACCCCCGACTCGGCCATGCTGGTGACACCGATCCCGGCGACCTCGCCCGGCGGTGCGACCGCCAGTGCCTCTGCCACGGCGGTGACGGCGGCGTCGAGAAGCGCCTCTGCGGTCACCTCGCTGCCCTGCCACGGCGTAGGTGCCCGTCCCGCCGCCGCTGGTGCACCGGCCTCGTCGAACACGACCGCCTTGCTGCTGGTCGTCCCCACGTCCAGCCCGACGAGGAGAGGAGCCGCGGGCATCTGTGTATCGTTGCGATTCGTTGGGGACCGGTCAAGAGCGGTCCCGAGCCGGAGGAGGCCTTCGATGCCGGTGGCGCCCACCCGCGATGTCGTCGCGGACGCCCAGTCGCGGGCCGCCGGCGCCCCGGCGTTCAACGTCATCACGCTCGAGCACGCCGAGGCCATCGTGGCGGGCGCGGAGGCCGCGGGTCAGGCGGTGATCCTGCAGGTGTCGGAGAACGCGGTGCGCTTCCACCGCGGACAGGTCGTGCCGATCGCCGCTGCGTTGGCGGCGGTGGCCGCGGCCGCCACTGTGCCGGTCGCCCTGCACCTCGACCACGTCGAGGACGTCGGGCTGCTGCACCAGGCCGCGTCGGCGGGCTTCAGCTCGGCGATGTACGACGGGTCCCGGTTGCCGTACGAGGGCAACGTCGCCGTCACGGCGGAGGCTGCCCGCTGGGCGCACGAGCAGGGGCTGTGGCTGGAGGCCGAACTGGGCGAGGTGGGCGGCAAGGACGGCGCTCACGCACCGGGGGTGCGTACCGATCCGGGGGAGGCGGCGCAGTACGTCGGTCGGACCGGTGTCGACGGGCTCGCGGTCGCGGTGGGCAGCTCGCACGCGATGGTCGACCGCACGGCGCAGCTCGACCACGACCTCATCGCCGCGCTCCGCGACGCCGTGCCCGTGCCCCTGGTCCTGCACGGGTCCTCTGGGGTCCCGGACGACGAGCTGGCCCGTGCCGTGGCGCACGGCATCGTCAAGGTCAACGTCGGCACCATCCTCAACGTCGCCTTCACCGGCGCGGTGCGCGCCCGGCTGGGCGCCGACGACGCGGTCGTGGACCCGCGGAAGTACCTCGTCCCAGCCCGCGACGACGTGGCTCAGGTGGTGGAGCGGATCGTGACCGCGCTCCAGCCCGCGATCGGCTCCTAGTGAACGTGGATGGGCGAGTGGAACAGCACGCGGTCCAGGATCGGCTGGATCGGAGCGATCTCACTGGTGGAGTGCCGCTCGAGAATGGCCTCGAGCTCGCTGCGCCCGGCTGGAGTGTCGAAGGAGGCGAGCTCGCGCTCGAGGCGGTGCCGCTCCTGCCGCTCCTGGCGACGACGGATGAGGGTGGCGTGCATGGTCGTGAAGTCGAGACGCACGGCGAGTCCTTCGAGTGGAGATCGACGGCCGGGGACCCGGCTGTCATCTCAGTATCGGCACGCGATCCGCGTCGAACACGCTTGTGCACTGTCGCGCTGATCACATGCGGGCCGTTGTCGCGCTCGCCCAGTGACGCAGGTCACCGGTTGTGGTGGGCTGATCGGCGTCGCACCCGCTGATCGAGGGACACCATGCCGCCGCTGAGCAACGCCACGCTGCACTCGCTGCACCCCGCCGTCGCCGTGCCACACTACGGCCGGACGACGGTCGGTACGTCGATCGTGCACATCGGGGTCGGGGGGTTCCACCGCTCGCACCAGGCGGTGTACGTCGACGAGGTGCTCGCTCGCGGCTACCGAGAGTGGGGCATCTGCGGAGTCGGACTCCTCCCGTCGGACCACCGGATGGCACAGGTCATGCACGAGCAGGACTGCCTCTACACCGTGGTCCTCAAAGACATCGACGGTGCATCCGACCCGCGAGTCGTGGGCTCTCTAGTGCGCTATCTCTTCGCCCCCGACGACACGGAGCCGGTCTTTGCCGCGCTCGCCGACCCGGCGACGCGGATGGTGTCCATGACGATCACCGAGGGCGGCTACCTCGTCAGCGACGTGACCGGCGAGTTCGACGCCGGCCACCCGGAGGTCGTCGCCGACTTGACCTCGGGTGGGATGCCGCGCTCGGTCTTCGGGCTGGTGGCCGAGGCACTGGCCCGTCGCAAGTCACGGGGTCTGCCCGGCTTCACGGTCGTCTCCTGCGACAACATGCAGGGCAACGGTCAGGTCGCACGGTCGGCGTTCACGTCGTTCACCCGCCTGCGCGATCCCGAGCTCGCCGACTGGATGGACGAGAACGTGGCCTTCCCAAGCTCGATGGTGGACCGGATCACGCCGGTAACCACAGATGACGACCGGCAGGACCTCCTCGCACGCTACGAAGTCGCGGACGCGTGGCCGGTCGTCGCCGAGCCCTACACCCAGTGGGTTCTGGAGGACCGCTTCGTCACGGGGCGTCCGCCGCTCGACGAGGTCGGCGTGCAGCTCGTTGACGACGTCGAGCCCTACGAGCTCATGAAGCTGCGGCTACTCAACGCCGGTCACCAGGTGATGGGGTACCTCGGCTACCTTGCCGGTCATCGCTTCGTCCACGAGGTTTGTCAGGACGCTGACTTCGCGGCTGTGCTCATGCGCTACATGGAGAATGAGGCCACGCCGACGCTGCCGGCCGTCCCGGGCATTGACCTCGCGAGCTACCGACGGACCCTGCTGGCCCGCTTCTCCAACCCCGCCATCGAGGACAGCCTGGCCCGGATCTGCACCGACGGCTCCGACCGGATCTCGAAGTTCGTCATGCCGGTCGTGCGCCACCAGCTCGCGCGGGACGGCGACATCGCCGTGGCGGCCACGGCGGTCGCGGGATGGGCGAGGTACCTCGAGGGCGTCGACGAGAGCAACCGGCCGATCGAGGTCTCCGACCGCCGGCTCGAGGAGCTGGCCCCTCTGGTGGCCGCCCAACGCGCCGACCCCGAGGCAATCCTTCGCGCCACCGAGGTGTTCGGCGACGTGCCCGACCATCCACGCTTCCGGAGCAGCTTCCGCGAGGCGCTCGAGTCGCTGCGCACTCGCGGCGCGCGGGCGACCGCCGAGGCACTGGCTGCAAGGAGACGATGAGTCGTGACCGCCACGCCCACGGCCATGCGACGGGTCGTCGTGACCACCGACCTCGACCTCGTGATCGAGCAGGTCTCAGTGCCGGTGCCCGTGGAAGGTGAGGCACTGGTGCAGATGACCACCGCCGGAGTGTGCGGCTCGGACACCCACGCGGTGCACGGCCGCCACCCGTTCATCCCGATCCCCTACACCCCCGGCCACGAGGTGCTCGGCACGGTGCGCGCGCTCGGTGAGGGCGCCGACTCGCTCGCCGTGGGGCAGCGGGTCGTCGTCGAGCCGACGCTGCCGTGCTGGGGCTGCAAGCAGTGCCTTGCCGGACGCGAGAACCTCTGCGAGCACCTGCAGTTCTTCGGCTGCGGATACGCCCAAGGTGGGATGGCCGACTACTTCACCGTCGCTGCGAACCGCCTGCACGCGGTGCCGGACGCGCTCGACGACCGACACGCCATTCTCATCGAGCCGCTCTCGACACCGGTGCACGCGGTGCGCCTCGCCGGCCCCCTGGAAGGCAAGACGGTCGCGGTCCTCGGTGCCGGCACCATCGGGCTGATGGTGCTGACGGCAGCCCTGTACCACGGGGCGGCGCGGGTGGTCGTCACCGACGTGCGGGCCGACAAGCGAGAGCGGGCAGCGGCCCTCGGCGCGCACGCTGTCGTCGACGCCAGTCGCACGGACGCTGTCGATGCGGTCCGCGAGGCGCTGGGGGAGAGCGCCGACGTCGTCTTCGACTGCGTCGCGGTCCAACGCACGGTCACGCAGGCGATCGCGATGGCGCTCAAGGCCGGCACGGTGGTGGTGGTGGGCGTGCCGTCGGCCGACGTGACCATCCCGCTTGCCCTTGTGCAGGACCGGCAGGTGCGTATCCAGGGCAGTGCGACCTACTTGCCCGAGGACTACCAGGAGTCGATCGACCTCCTCCTCGCCGGCGTGGTGCGCCCTGACGACTTCATCACTGCCGACTACCCCCTCGACGATGTGGCGGAGGCGTTCGCCGCCGCATCGAGCGGCGAGCACGTCAAGGTTGTCGTGCGGGCGTGACCGGCCAGCCACGACGGGCGCGGGCGGTCCTGGTCTCGGGTCCCCCTGCAGCCGGAAAGACCACCGTCGGCCGGGCCCTGGCCGGCCATCTGGGCGCCGCGCTGCTCGACCTGGACACCGCGACCGCTCCGCTCGTCGCGGTGCTGGCGGACCTGCTGGGCACGGCCGACCTGGACGACCGTCGTCTCGTGGCCGCCACCCGGCATGCGCGCTACGAGACACTGGTCGCTCTCGCTGAGGACAACCTGCGGGCGGGCATGTCCGTCGTCCTTGTTGCTCCCTTCACGGCCGAACGCCGGGATGCCGCGACGTGGGGCGAGATGACCGGTCGGCTGCGTGACGCGGGTGGTGAGCCCCTGCTCGTGTGGCTGCGGCTCGACACGGCGAGCGTCGCGGCCCGGCTGCGGGCCCGCCGGGCAGACCGGGACCGAGCCAAGTCCGCCGACCCGGAGACCGTGGCGGCCAGTCTCGACCTCGGCGCTCCCGACGTACCGCACGTCGTGGTCGAGGCGGTGGCGCCGCTGGACGCTGTCCTGGCCGCAGCGCGCGCGGCCGTCGACTCGTCGCGCTGACACCGGTCGTTGCCGTCCGGCCGCCCGAGATGTAACTCTGCCGACTCTTGCGTCGTCGGGAATTCTCCGCAACACTGCAGGTCCTCGCTTTGCCATCGATGGCAAAGTT
>JACCUZ010000038.1 GCA_013698395.1 Sporichthyaceae bacterium | reverse complement strand
GCGCGGTTTTGAGACGGCTCCGCACGGTCAGGTATCGCGCATGAACCCCTTCGAGTCCGTGTCCCTCCTCGAGGACGCCACCGCTCTCGACCGGCTGGTGGCCCCGGTGCGGTCCGCAACGCAGTCGGTACTGCGTTCCCAACGGGTCAAGGACCTCCTGCACGGCGTCTGGCTCGGCCATCCGCTGCATCCGACCCTCGTCCAGGTGCCCGTGGGAGCGTTCGCCTCCGCCGGAGTGCTCGACCTGCTGCCGGGTCACGAGCGGTCGGCCGACGTGCTCATCGCGACCGGGGTCCTCACGTCGTCTCCGGCAGCGGTGACCGGCCTCGCCGACTGGTCGGAGATGCACGAGCAGCAGCAACGCGTCGGCGTGGTGCACGCGGCCACCAACGGGGTGGCCCTGGTGCTCTACACCGCCTCCCTGGCGGCACGTGCCCGCGGGAACCGGTCCGCCGGCAGGCTGCTCGCCTACCTCGGTCTGGGCGCCATCGGGTTCGCCGGCTACCTCGGCGGTCACCTCGCCTACCGGCAGGCGGCAGGGGCCAACCATGCTGAGGAGGTCCCGCACCTGGTGGGACCCGGGTGGCACGACCTCTGCGCGCTCGACGACCTGGCCGCGGACGGCGAGCCGAAGCTACGGATCCTGGGAGAGGGAGCCACTGCCGTACCGCTTCTCGTGGTCCGGCATGAGGACCGCATCGACGTGCTGTCCGACCGGTGCAGCCACCTGTCCGGCCCGCTGCACGAAGGAGTGGTCGACATGGCGGCCGGCTGCGTGACCTGCCCGTGGCACGGGAGCGTCTTCAGCCTCGAGGACGGGTCGGTGCGGCAGGGGCCGGCGACGGCCCCGGTGCACGCCTTCGACGTCAGGATCGACAGCGGACGGCTGATGGTGCGGCTGCCCGGCGCCGGCTGACCTGATTGTGCTGGGTGCTCAGACCAGCTCAGGCTGCTGGCCGCGGGCGAGCAGCTTCTCGTGGTGGGTGTTGCGCTTCTCCTCGAAGCGGCTGGCGGCGGCGTCCAGCCCGGAGAGCAGACCGGCGAGCTCCTGGCGAGCCCGCTCGCCGTCCTCGTCGAGGTTCTCGAGGTCGAAGACCCCCCACGCCCGCAGCACCGGGGAGAGCACGTCGTCGTGGTGGATCCGCAGGTCGTAGATCCCCGAGAGAGCAATCTGCACCGACTTGCGGGTGAAGTCCTCGATGGTGCTGCCCGGCATCTCGAAGGTCTTGACCACCTCGACGATGGCACGCATCGTCTGGTTCGGCGCAACCTGCAGGGCCGCCCCCAGGAGGTTGCGGTAGAAGAGCATGTGCAGGTTCTCGTCGAGTGAGATGCGGGCCAGCAGCTGGTCACAGACCGGGTCCCGGGTGATCTTGCCAGTGTTGCGGTGGGAGATGCGGGTGGCCAGCTCCTGGAAGCTGACGTAGGCCAGCGAACGCAGCAGGTCGTCATGGTTGGCCGACTCGAAGCCGGCGCCCATGTGGGTCATCCGGGCGTTCTCCAGGGCCACCGGGTCCACGGCCCTCGTGACGAGGAGGTAGTCCCGGATGGCCGCCCCGTGGCGACCCTCCTCGGCCGTCCAGCGGTGCACCCAGGTGCCCCACGCCCCGTCCCGGCCGAACACCGTCGCGATCTCGTGGTGATAGCTGGGCAGGTTGTCCTCGGTGAGCAGGTTGACGATCAGGCTGGTCCGGGCGACATCGGACATCCGCGACTGCCCGGGCTCCCAGGCCTCGCCGTCGAGGACGCCGGCGAACGTCCGGCCCTCGCTCCACGGGACGTACTCGTGAGGCATCCAGTCCTTGGCCACAGCCATATGCCGCTCGAGGTTCTGCTCCACGACCGGCTCGAGCTCACGCAGCAGGTCGGTCTGGGACAGCGCTGGTGCGCCGACGACGGTGGTCAACAAGGCCTCCGGATGGGATTCATTCCTACGGTTACGTCACCGTAGGTTCTCACCGTAACGCATCGCGGTAAACCCCTGTTCCCGCCAGTTCTGGGCCATCGCTGCCGGACATGCGTCAGCGTTGGCCCACCGGCACGAAGTTCCGCTCGGGGCTACCGACGTACACCTGACGCGGGCGGCCGATCTTGGTCTCCGGGTCCGCGATCATCTCCCGCCACTGGGCGATCCACCCCGGCAGGCGACCCAGGGCGAAGAGCACCGTGAACATCCGGGTCGGGAAGCCCATCGCCTTGTAGATCACGCCGGTGTAGAAGTCGACGTTGGGGTAGAGCTTTCGCTCGACGAAGAAGTCGTCGGCGAGGGCGACCTCCTCCAGCCGCATGGCGATGTCGAGCAACGGGTCGGTCTTGCCCAGGTTGGCCAGGACGTCCCTTGTCGCCTTCTTCACGATCGCGGCGCGGGGGTCGTAGTTCTTGTAGACGCGGTGGCCGAAGCCCATCAGCTTGACACCGGGCTCCTTGTTCTTGACCCGCCGGACGAAGGCGTCCACGTCGCTGTCGTCGCGGTGGATGGCGTCGAGCATCTCCAGGACGGCCTGGTTGGCCCCACCGTGCAGCGGCCCGAAGAGCGCGTTGACCCCCGCGGACACCGACGCGAACAGGTTGGCGTTGCTCGACCCGACCAGGCGGACCGTGGAGGTGGAGCAGTTCTGCTCGTGGTCGGCGTGGAGCGTGAAGAGCATGTCGAGGACTTTGGCGAGCGTCGGGTCGACCTCGTACGGCTGCGCCGGGACCCCGAAGGTCATCCGCAGGAAGTTCTCGACGTACCCCAGGGAGTTGTCGGGGTAGAGCAGGGGCTGGCCGACCGACTTCTTGTACGCGTAGGACGCGATCGTCGGCAGCTTGGCCATGAGCCGGACGGTCGACATCTCGACGTGGTCGTTGTCGAAGGGGTCGAGGCTGTCCTGGTAGAACGTGGACAGTGCGCTGACCGCCGAGGAGAGAACCGCCATCGGGTGCGCGTCGCGGGGAAAGCCGTCGAAGAAGCGGCGCAGGTCCTCGTGCAGCAACGTGTGGTGACTGATCCGGTCGGCGAAGGCGCCCAGCTCGTCGGTGGTCGGCAGCTCACCGTAGATGAGCAGGTAGGACACCTCGAGGAACGAGGCCTGCTCGGCGAGCTGGTCGATGGGATAACCGCGGTAGCGCAGGATCCCCGCGTCCCCGTCGATGAAGGTGATCTCCGAGGAGCACGACGCCGTGTTGACGAACCCCGGGTCGAGGGTGACGCAGCCCGTCTCCTTCAGCAGGGCCGAGACGCCGAGCCCGGAGGGCCCTTCGGTCGCCTTGGTCTCCGGCAGGGGCAGCGTGCCACCGGGGTGCTTGAGCTCGCAGTCAGCCATGGGACCGACCTTCCCTCTGCTCAGGGCGCGCACACACCGAGTTAGGGCTCGATGACGGTGATCCCCGCGGGGAAACCGGGCCGGCCCATAGCTGGCAGCGCCTCGCCGACGGCCTCGAGACCGATGCGCCGCGTGACGAGCAGCTCGGGGCGGAGCCGGCCGGTGGAGACGAGCGCGAGCAGCTCGCCGTAGTCGTGGGCCGGCATGCCGTGGCTGCCGACCAGCTCCAGCTCCGCGGCGATGACCCGAGCCATGGGTACCGCCGGGTGGCCGAGGTCCGGAGGGAGCAGGCCCACCTGGAC
>JACCUZ010000006.1 GCA_013698395.1 Sporichthyaceae bacterium | reverse complement strand
GACGGGCCTGGGAAGGCCGCCGAGGATCGGTTCCTCATCCGCTGGCATGACTTCTCGGTCCATAGCCCGCAGGGTTCTTGAGGGACGCTCAGCCCACGCTCTCCGACTCCATGGCGAGAACGAGCTTTCGTACGTCGTCAGCTCCGGCCAGCGTGACTGCCTGCTGCGCCAGGGTGGTGCACCGTCGGACGTCGAGCTCGCGGAGGGCAGCCTTGACCCGGGGTACGGCGTGCGGGGAGACACTCAGCTCACGGACGCCGAGGCCGATCAGGACCGGGATGGCGAGCTCGTCCGACGCGGTCTCACCGCATACGGCGACGTCCGCTCTGCCGTGGGCGGCCCGACAGACGCGGTCGATGAGCAGGAGCACGCCTGGGTCGAGGGCGTCGGCGAGCGCCGCGACCGCGCCGTTGCCACGCTCGGCCGCGAGCGTGTATTGCGCGAGGTCGTTGGTCCCGATGCTGACGAAATCGAGATGGGGTAGAAAGGTCTCGATCTTCAGCGCTGCCGCCGGGACCTCGACCATCATGCCGACGCGCAGACCGTCGGGAAGGCCCCCTGGTCCGGCTGCGTCGGTGAGGACCTGGCGGGCATCGAGAAGCTCACCCGGCGTCGAGACCATCGGGAACATGACGCTGATCGGAAATTGCCGCGCCGTCCGGCACACCGCGATCAGCTGGTCACGCAGGAGGTCTCGGTTGTCGAGGCTGAGCCGGATGCCGCGCCGGCCGAGGAAGGGGTTCGCCTCCGAGGGCATCGGAAGATAGGGCAGCGGCTTGTCGCCTCCGACATCGAGAGTTCTCAGGGTGACCCGCCGCCCGCCCATGCCCTCGGCGATCGCCGCGTAGTCGGCCTGCTGCTCGTCGACGTCTGGCGCGGTGGCCCGGTCCAGGAACAGAAACTCGGTGCGCACCAGGCCGGCGCCATCGGCCCCCGTGGCGAGCGACACCTTTGCCTCGGCCACCGAGCCGATGTTGGCGGCGACGGAGACGGGCGTCCCGTCTCGGGAGACCGCTGGTTCCTCGGCGCCGGCCAGTTGCTGCGCACTGCGTTCCTTCAGGTCGGCGGCCCGCCGGCGGAAGTCCTCGATGACCTCCTGCGCTGGATCGATGTGCAGCTCCCCGGAGCTGCCGTCGAGGACAATCGTCGTCCCGTCGGGGACGTTCAGCACCTCGCGGCCGGCCGCCACGATCAGCGGGATGTCACGGGCCCGGGCGAGGATGGCCGCATGTGAGGTGGGACTTCCCTGGGCTAGGACCACCCCGGTCACCAGGTCGGTGTCCAACCCGGCTGCTTCTGCCGGCGTGAGGTCACGGGCGACGAGAACGCCTTTGGACATGGTCTGTTGGGCAGGTTGGCCGGTGAGGGCGCGAAGCACCTGGTCGCTGACCGCGTTGACGTCTGCGGCTCGCTCGCGCAGGTAGCGGTCGGGCAAGCTCGCCCACTGGTTCTCGACGTCAGCGAGGCAGCCCGCCCACGCGGGCACCGCGCCGATGCCGGTCCCGATCCGACCCTTGACTTCTGCGAGCATCTCGGCGTCGGCGAGCAGCGCCAGGTGCGCGTCGAAGATGCTCGCCTCGTCGGCTCCCAGCTCTCGGGCGGTGAGGACGCGGCGATGCTCGATCTCGCGCCGCACGGCGGCGACCGCCTCGACGATGCGTCGCCATTCCGCCGCCGGATCCTCCGATCGAGTGTGGTCTAGATCCACGGGTACGGCACTGAGCTTGCGCACGAGCCCAACGGCGATCCCGGGTGACGCCCCCAGCGGCCCGCCGAGGGACGAAGTCGACGCCGGAGCCGGCTCTGTATCGGTCATCTCGGTCGGTTCGTCGAACCGGCGCTTGGCAAGGGTCAACAGGTGATCGACCGCCTCTTGAGCCTGTGGTCCGCGCGCGCGCACCTCGACCTCGTGGCCCCGCAACGCCGCCAGGGTGGCCACTCGGCTGAGGCTGGCAGCCGGCACCGGTCCGGAGCCTGTGGTCAGGTTGCGCAGCTCGACGGATGCGTCGAGCCTGCGCACCTCGCCGACGAGGCGGGCAGCCGGCCGGGCGTGCAGCCCATGAGGATTGTCGACCGAGAAGACCCCGACGATCTCTGCCCCAGTGACCCCCTCGGGCTGGCGGGAGCTGTCCTCGGCCGGCGACATCAGGTGCGCGGCCTTGCCGAGAAGCGCCCCCCGCGCCTCCGCCGCCACCTCCGCCCTATTGGCCCCCCCGGCCGCCGCAACGGCAGCGACGATCAAGCCCTCGACGACGGGAGCCGGGGAAAGGGTCACGCGGCTGCGGACCGACTGGTCCGCTAGCAGGTCGAGCGCAAGTTCGGCACTGAGAACGGCGCTGCCGAGGTCCATGAGTACGACGACGCCGGCGGTGCCGTCGGCTCGCTCGATGGCCTCCTTGATGCTGACAGCGTCGGTCCCCATCGTCGTGTCGTCGAGTCCGGCAGCCACCTCGATCCGCACGTGACGGCCGTGGAGCATCTCCGCCGCCAGCGCAACCGCGGCTCGGGCGAGGGTGCGGCTGTGGGAGACGATCACCAGTCCGACACCGGCTCCAGCGCCGAGGGGTTCGGTTGTGCCCGCGTGGCCTTCTGTCATGTCCGCTTGCCCTCCCCTCATGTGTCGCCCGCGATATCACTCTTCGATGCCGAGATTCACCTCTAGAACGGAGATTCGGTCGCTGCTTCCAGCAGGAGAGCCACCGTTGTGGCGCCGGGGTCCTGGTGACCCACGCTGCGCTCGCCGAGGTAGCTGGCCCGGCCCTTGCGCGCCAGCATCGGCGTCGTCGCGTCGCGTCCGGCCGCAGCGGCGTCCCGGGCTACCTTCAGTGCCGCCCCGAGCGGCAGGTGCTCGAGGAGCGCAGCATCCAGGGCGTCGACGGCGGGTGCCAGCGCGTCGTACATCGTCTTGTCACCGGGCTCGGCCTTGCCGCGTGCCACCACACCGCCGAGGCCGGCACGCAGCGCGGCCGCGAAGTCGGGCGGTGAGGCGGTGTCCGAGTCACCAAACGAAGTCCCGATGCGCAGAAAGAGAGTTCCGAACAGCGGTCCGCTGGCACCGCCGACCGTCGAGACCAGGGTCATGCCGACCTTGGTGAACAGCGCACCCGCCGTGGCCGGGGGTGACTCGTCCAGCGCGGCCACGGCGGCCCTCATGCCCCTGTCCATGTTCGACCCGTGGTCGGCATCACCGATCGCCGCGTCGAGCTCGGTCAGGTGGTCCCGGTTCTGGGCGACCAGGGTGGCAAACCTGCGCACCCACTCCTCGAGGACCGCCGTGGTCACGTTCTCATCCATGTGGTCAGATTCCCCATCTCAAGGCCGGAGTCCTCACAGGAGCGTCCCAGAGCGAGAGCAGTTCGTCGTCGACCTTGAGCAGAGTGATGGAGGAGCCTGCCATGTCCAGCGAGGTGATGTAGGACCCCACGAGCGACCGGGCGATCTGCACCCCGTGCCCCGTGAGGATCTTGTTCACCTCGTTGTACATGAGGTAGAGCTCGATCAACGGAGTGCCACCGAGACCATTCACGAACGCAATGACCGCGTCACCCTTGGAGAACGGCAGATCCGCGAGGATCGGCTCGACCAGCAGCGCCGCGATGTCGCTCGCGGGTGCCAGCGGGAGCCGCTTGCGCCCCGGCTCGCCGTGGATGCCGACGCCGAGCTCCATCTCGCTCTCACCGAGGTCGAACGTCGGCTTGCCTGCGGACGGAACCGTGCAGGACGTGAGAGCCACCCCCATGCTGCGCCCGTTGGCGTTGACTGTGCGAGCGACTTCGGCGACTTGGTCGAGGTCGCGACCCTGCTCCGCCGCAGCACCCGCGATCTTCTCGAGCAGCACCGTGACGCCGACGCCGCGACGACCGGCCGTCCAGGTGCTGTCTTGGACCGCGACGTCGTCGTCGGTGACGACCGCCACGACGTTGGCGCCGGTCTCCCCCGCGGCGAGCTCGGCCGCCATCTCGAAGTTCATGACGTCACCGGTGTAGTTCTTCACGACGTGCAGAACCCCTGCGCCACCGTCCACGAGCTTGGTCGCCGCCAGCATCTGGTCCGGCACCGGGGAGGTGAACACTTCTCCGGCGCACGCGGCGTCGAGCATGCCCAGGCCAACGAAGCCCCCGTGGAGCGGCTCGTGTCCGGAGCCACCACCGGAGATGATGCCGACCTTTCCGCTCCGGGGAGCATCCCCGCGGTAGATGATCTTGTTGTGGTGGTCGACCTGCAGGTCGGGATGAGCAGCCTCGATGCCGAGCAGGGCTTCGACCACGACGCCATTAGGGTCGTTGATCAGCTTTTTCATGAGGGTCCCTTTCCGGGTCCGGTTTCTTAGGGTAGGGAGGGGGTCAGGCGCTGCTGGTCTGGCGCGCGACCGCCGGCTCGGGCTCAGGGTCTCCGAGGTCCACACCAGGACCTGCGGTGTGTCGGTCGGCAGGCGTGCGGGCGAGTACGCCGTACAGCAGGGCGGCGGCGATGCCGGCGAGCAACTCGGCAGCCAGGTAGACAGGCAGCTGTCCCCACTTGACGGTTCCGCCAGCGATCTGCTGCACGAGCATGGGGCCGACGGTGCGGGCGGGATTGATCGATGCACCGGTGGCGGGCGCGACCGGGATGATGGCGGCGAACACGACCAGGCCGATCGCGACACCGGCGAACCCCGCGGCAGCCTTGCGGTGGATGACGCCGAAGATGGTGAAGACCAGGATGAACGTGCCGACGAACTCGGCGGTGAACGCCTGCACCCAGCTGATGTCCGCATAGGACGCGACACCTAGTCCGACATCGCTGGCCTTCATGCCGAGGACCCCGATGATGGCGGCAGCGCCGATGATCGCGCCAACAACCTGTGCGCCGATGTAGGCCGGCACCTGAGACCACGGGAACTTGCCCGACACGGCGAGACCGACGGTGACGGCCGGATTGATGTGGTTACCCCCGATGTGTCCAAGGGCGTAGACCGTGGCCACGACGATCGTGCCGAACGCGAAGGAGATCATCCCCAGGTCGGCCATCGTGAACGGTGCGTCTCCGTTGACGATCAACGTGGCGGGCACGGCCCCGACACCGATGAACACCAGGAAAGCGGTCCCAATGGCCTCAGCTCCCAGCCGCTGGAACAGGGTGGTTTCGTCGAGCATGTGCGGTGCCCCTCTCCGATAGGTCCGAATCGCATTCGATATAGTCGAATGCGTCGCGGACGTTACGCCCGTGATTCACTAGAGCGCAAGGGCTTTCGTGAAATTGGTCACATCCGGAAGGGAAAAGTCGTGATCCAGTCGGTGGACCGGGCGATCCGGGTCCTTACGGCCTTGCAAGGCGCCCGGCGGATGAGTCTGTCCGAGCTGGCCACGCGGCTGGGCCTGGCACCGTCGACCACGCATGGGATCGTCCGGACCCTGGTCGAGCACGGGATGGTCGTGCAGGAACGCGGCTCGAGCCGCTACCAGCTGGGACCCGCGGTGCTTCGGCTGGGCAACGTGTACCTCGACACCCTGGAGCTGCGCTCCAAGACCATCCCATGGGCTGAAGACCTGGCCCGGCGCACCCGACTAGCCGTCCGGACCGGGGTGCTGCTGATCGACGACGTCGTGATCATCCACCACGAACCGCGACCCGACGGCAGCCGCCAGATGCCCGAGGTCGGCATCGTCATCCCGGTCCACGCGAGCGCCCTCGGCAAGGCCATGCTGGCCTTCCTTCCCGAGGAGGAGAAGCGCGTCCTCACCTCGGGCCTGCGCAGCATGACCGGCGAGACCCTTACCTCGCCCGAAGACCTGCGCGACCAGCTGGAGGGCGTGCGCTCTAGCGGCGTCGCGGTGGAGCAGGACGAGGCGTTGATCGGTGAAAGCGCACTGGCGAGTCCCGTCTTCGACTCTACGGGGGAAGCCGTCGGGGCCATCGGGGTCGTCATCCCGTCTGGCGAGGAGCTCGCGCGCCACGGGGCTCGCGATGCGGTCCGCGAGACAGCGCGCGCCCTCTCTCGCGAACTCGGCGCCGAGGCGTGGCCGCCCCGACGATCCGGCGTCTAGGACCGTAGCGAGCGAACGGCGTCCAGCCGTCGTCGCACGTTGAGGCTGGTGTCACCCAGAGCAGTCACCAACAGCCCGCCGGCCTCGAGCGTCAGGACTGCGGTGGCGCCGTCGGGCTCGACTCGGGGGAGAGCGTCTGCCGCGGCGCCGAGCAGGAGCATGGAGCCGATGACGCGATGACCACCGCTCCCGGCCGCTCCGTCCCACCCGGTCGGCGCAGCGGCGCCAACCCAGATCGTCTGTCGGAGGACCGGCCGGTCCGCCACGTCGACGACCATCGTGAGCGAAGCCGTACCGCCTGTCTCGCCGAGCCGACCCAGCACCAGGATCTCGCGCCAGACAAGCGCGGCTCCGCGCGCGCAGCGCACCGACGTGTGGACCTGCAGCGTCGCGCCCGAACACACGACGATCGGCTCCGGTTCCCATCGCAGCGAGGCGTCCTCCCCCAGGTCCGCGCGGATGCTGAACCGCGCCGGACCGCTCGGCCGACCGGGTGCGGAGAAACCTCGCTGCACGATCGTGGCTGCCACGCTCGCGACGTCAAGGCGAGCGTCCGCCCCCAAGTCGACATCCAGGTGTAGATCGTCACCGCCCAGCGGGCCACCGGCACCGGCGACGAGCATGACGCCCCGAGGCGAAGGCCGGAGCACCAGCGGCGCCTCAGACCGCAGCCGGTCCAGCCGGGTCCGGCCAGCGTCGGCCGCCACCGCGGACACGTGCGCTCTCGCCTGCACCGCGATCAGCGCTCCATGGAATCGGTCGGCTGTCCCAACCGGTTGCGCACCCACCGCGTCACGGGGCCGGCCTGCGGGTCGGCCCGGAGGTCGGTGAAGACCACCGGCCGGTCGCCCCGCATCCGGGCGGCGTCGCGAGCCATCACACCAAGGTCGGCGCCGACCAGAGGCGCGAGGTCGGTCTTGTTGACCACCAGCAGGTCCGAGGCGGTGACCCCCGGACCGCCCTTGCGCGGGACCTTGTCCCCGCCCGAGACATCGATGACGAACAGCTGACAGTCGACCAGGCCCCGGCTGAACGTCAGCGTGAGGTTGTCACCACCGCTCTCGACGAGCACGAGATCCGGCACGTGCTGCGCCTCGAGGGCTTCGACAGCCTCGAGGTTGGCCGCGATGTCATCGCGCACCGCAGTGTGCGGGCAGCAGCCGGTCTGAACCGCCGCGATGCGCTCCGTCGAGAGGATCCCCGCAGCGCGCAGGAAGTCGGCATCCTCTGTGGTGTAGATGTCGTTGGTCACCACGACGATCGACAGGTCCCGTCCGAGGGCGCGGCAAAGGGCCGCCACGAGCGCGGTCTTCCCGCTGCCTACCGGTCCGCCGATCCCCACGCGCAGCGACCGGCGGGGGGCTGACCGCCCGCTCGCACCGACCAACAACGAGAACCGGTCGAGCCCCTCGGAGCCGTCTCCCTCACGATGCAAAGAGCTTCACCTCCGAGCGCGCGTGGTCCTCGGCGAGCACGTCCAGCATCAAGCCTGTCGGCGAGGGCAGCAGCTCCGGGCCACCCGTGTCGCTCGCGTGCGTGGCGGCTTCCGCGCACCGGTCGATGTCCTCCGCCAGGTCGGCGATCAGCGCGGTGACCTCAACTGGGTTGAAGCCCATAAGGCGTAGGGCGGCGGACGCCGGACTGCTCACCGACGCGGAAGCCGCCACCAGGGCCGCAGCGTACGGACTGCCGCCGGCGAGGCCGACGCCGACCCCCAGGGCCACCGCGTGGTGGGGCCGGTCGCCGAGCCCGACTGGGACGGAGTCGGGCCAGCAGGCGACGAGCACACGCAGTAGCGCACGGCCCTGGGCGCGTGATGCCGACCGCTGCGCCGGTGACGACATCCGTGCCGACACCTCGGCGTCGAGCAGGTGCCAACAGGTGAAGGCCGGGGCGGGATCGTCATTGGCCGACCTGCATGCGTACGCCGCGATTGCCGCTGACTGAGCACCCGCCGTCGCGAGCCGTCCACGCAGGAAGCCCTCCAAGGTGGGCATGTCACGAACCGCTCCGGCGGCGACGGCCCGCTCGACTCCCCCGGAGTGGGCGTGACCCCCGGCCGGGAGCCGTGAGTCGGCGAAGAGCAGAAGGTTCGCTGTCACGCGCGAGTCTGCGACGGTGCCCATGAAATCAGAACAGGAAGTAGCGCTGCGCCATCGGCAGATCGACGGCAGGTAGGGGTTCAACGACGTCACCGTCGATGCGCACCGTGAACGTGTCCGGCTCGACCCGGATGTCGGGAAGCGTGTCGTTCATCGGGAGGTCGCGCTTCGTCCGCCGGCGCACGTCCTGGGCGGGGACCAGCTCTCGCCGTACGTTGAGGCGCTCGGTGAGCCCGGCATCAAGACCCATCTGCGACACGAAGTAGACCGAGGTCGCGGCCGCGGCGGCCGGCTCGGCTCCCCACATCGGCCGTGGCAGGACTGGTTGCGGTGTCGGGATCGAGGCGTTGGCATCGCCCATCGCTGCCCATGAGATCAGGCCGCCCTTGACCACGACGTGAGGACGCACCCCGAAGAAGGCCGGTTCCCAGAGAACCAGGTCGGCGAGCTTGCCGACCTCGACCGAGCCCACTTCTCGCTCCAGCCCGTGTGCCACCGCGGGGCAGATCGTGTACTTCGCGACGTAGCGGCGCGCCCGCTGGTTGTCCGCGCCGTTGGCGGTCCCTCCGTCTCCCGGAAGGAACCCGCGGCGGCGCTTCATCGCGTGGGCCGTCTGCCACGTGCGCAGCACAACCTCGCCGACACGCCCCATCGCCTGGCTGTCCGAGCCGATCATCGAGATCGCCCCCATGTCGTGCAGCACGTCCTCAGCGGCCATGGTCGTGGGCCGGATGCGGCTCTCCGCGAAGGCCAGATCCTCGGCGACCGCCGGGTTCAGGTGGTGGCACACCATCAGCATGTCGAGGTGCTCGTCGAGGGTGTTGACCGTGTGCGGCCGCGTCGGGTTCGTCGAGGAAGGAAGCACGTTGGCGTGACCGGCGACGGTGATGATGTCGGGCGCATGACCGCCGCCCGCACCCTCCGTGTGGTACGCGTGGATCCCCCGTCCGGCAATGGCAGCAACGGTGTCCTCGACGAAGCCAGCCTCATTGAGGGTGTCGGTATGGATGGCCACCTGGACGCCCGTCTCGTCCGCGACCCGCAGGCACGCGTCGATCACGGCGGGTGTGCTCCCCCAGTCCTCGTGCAGCTTGAAGCCCGAGACGCCCGCGAGCAGCTGTTCCCGAAGTGAGTCGGCAGAGACGGTGTTGCCCTTGCCGAGCAAGGCCAGGTTGACCGGCCAGCCGTCGAAGGCCTCGAGCAGGCGCGCGACGTACCACGAGCTGCTGGTCACAGTCGTGGCCTTCGTCCCCTCCGCCGGTCCCGTGCCTCCGCCGATCCAGGTCGTGACCCCCGACCCGATCGCCTCGGGTAGCTGGGTCGGGCTGATCAGGTGGACGTGGCAGTCCACAGCTCCGGCTGTGAGAATCTTGCCGTTGCCGGCGAGAATCTCCGTCGAGGGACCGATCACCAAGGCCGGGTCGACACCGTCCATGGTGTCGGGGTTTCCGGCCTTGCCGATTCCCACGATGCGTCCGTCGCGGACGCCGATGTCAGCCTTGACCACCCCCCAGTAGTCCAGGACGACCGCGCCGGTGATGACGAGGTCCGGAGCGCCCTCGGCCCGGGTCGCACGCGACTGACCCATCGACTCCCGGATCACCTTGCCACCGCCGAAGACGACCTCGTCACCGGAGCGGCCCTCCGGCCGGCAGCGGTCCTCGGTCACGGCGATCAACAGGTCCGTGTCGGCCAGCCGGATCCGGTCACCGGTGGTCGGGCCGTAGAGCAGTCCGTAACGGTCTCGGTCGATCTCGCTCATGGGCGCCCGGGTATGGACGCGTCGCGTCCGTCTAGGGGGCCGGACCACTCAGGTCGCAGCCCGGGCACGTCGCGCTTCCCCGCCACGGGCACCAGCCCCACTTCCCGGTGCACTCCCGGCTCGAAACGCACCGCCGTCCCCGCCGGTATGTCGAGATGATGCCCCCACGCCGCGTCCCGATCGAAGAGCAGCGCGGGATTCGCAGCGGCGAAGTGGTAGTGCGACCCGACCTGGACCGGCCGGTCCCCGCCGTTGACTACCTCGAGGACGAGCCGTTGGCTGCCAGGGTTCAGGGCTACTGCCCCCTCCCCCACCAGCACCTCGCCGGGCACGATGCCGATCGACGTCATGGGATCGGCTGGTGCACGGTGACCAGTTTCGTGCCATCAGGAAAGGTGGCCTCGACTTGAACCTCGCGCACCATCTCCGGGACGCCGTCCATCACCTCGTCGCGGGTTAGCACGTGCCGTCCGTCCTCCATGAGGTCGACAACAGTGCGCCCGTCCCGTGCACCCTCGAGAAGGAACGCGGAGATGACGGCGACGGCCTCGGGATGGTTCAGTCGCAGCCCTCTCCCTTTGCGGCGCAGCGCGAGCTCCGCGGCGTAGGAGAGAAGCAGACGCTCCTGCTCATGAGGGCTCAGCCGCACGCCGCGATGCTGCCAACCCGATGTTTCGACGGTGTTTCACACGGTCGAAGGGGCGCGCAGGGCGCTGACCCGGAGACACAACCGGGACTGAGGTGGCCGGTGGTGCCCCCAGCCGGTCTCTCCCATCCCAGGCGCCCCGGATGTGTCCCGAGGTCAGCGATGGGCCGGCCCGCACGGCTGGCGCACCGGCGCCCCCCAGCCGACGCGTCACAGGGTCGCGAGGACAAACGAGAGCAGGAATCCTGCTGCGGTGCTGAGCGCGACCGCCGGTCCTCCTTGCTCATAGGCCTCCGGCATGAGGGTGTCCGCCAGCGACGCGAGGACGGCGCCCGCGGCGAAGGCCAGGGGCAGCGAGAGCGTCTCCGGCGTCGCGTTCGACAGCGGCCCCGCGCCGACAACCACGGCGAGGGTCAGCAGGACGGCGCACGCCGCCCACGTCCCCATGATGAAGGTTTGCGAGCGACCCTGTTGGCGCATGGAGGCGCTTCCGACCAGCGCCTCCGGGAAGTTCGAGACGAAGATGGCCGCGAGCAGCGCGAGCCCCCCGCTGCCCTCGCCCAGGGACACGCCGAGGGCAAGGTTCTCCGGGACCCCATCCAGGGTGACTGCCGCGAGGAGGGCTAGTCCGGCAGCGCCACTGACCGACGCCGGAGACGGAGCGGCGTCCTCCGCGGCGGCATCTGTGTCGAGCTTCTCGCTGCCGTGGTCCTCTTGCCGGTGGCCCTCAGCCAGCCGGTCGAGCCGTTGGCTGACCACCGTGAACACGATTGCCCCGACCGAAAGCCCCAGCGCCGCGCGCCAGATACCGCCCTGCTCGTAGGAGTCCTCGAACAGCTCAAAGGCGAGCGCTGTGATGAGCGCACCCGCGGCGAAGGCCAGCATGGCCGCGAGCACCCGCTTCGGGATCTGCAGCCGCCCACCCGCGACCGCACCCAGCACCAGGGCGCTCGAGGCGATCACACCGAAGATGAGTGACTCAGTCATGGTCGTCGACGACCCAGCCCTTCCCCGCGCCGTTGCTCGGTTAGGGGCGCGTCGGCTAGCCGGACCAGCAGGTCCAGCCGGGCGATCTCTCCCCTGACGACCAACCTGGAAACCTGGTTCGGTGAGCGTTGACCACGTATACGTGGTCAATCTTCGTCGACGGCCAGGTGATCCGTAGGGTCGGCTCGTGAGCGTGCTCGCGGTGACCGGCACCGGGACGGGTGTCGGCAAGACGGTCGTCACGGCCGCGATCGCCGCTCTAGCCGCAGCCCGCGGGTCACGGGTCGCGGTGGTCAAGCTGGCACAGACTGGCGTTGCCGCCCGCGAACCCGGTGATCTTGATGCCGTACGCCGGCTCGCCGGTGTCGGGGACGTTCATGAGCTGGCCCGCTACCCAGACCCGCTCTCGCCCGCCGCCGCCGCGCGCCGGCGCCGGCTGCCACCGCTGGATCTCTCCGTAGCAGCCGATCGGATCCGCCGACTCGACGAGACCCGGGACCTGGTCCTGGTCGAGGGCGCCGGCGGGCTGCTGGTCCGCTTCGACGAGGACGGCGGGACGCTGGCCGAGCTGGCCAGGACGCTTGCCGCGCCGCTGTTGGTGGTCACCGAACCCGTGCTCGGCACGCTGAACTGGACGGCACTGACGTTGGAAGCACTGGCGCACCGTGGGCTCACCCTGGCCGGGGTGGTTATCGGCTGCTGGCCGAAGCAGCCCGACCTCGCCTGCCTCAACAACGTGCGGGACCTGGAGACGATCTCGGCGCGACCTCTCAGCGGTGCTCTACCCGCGGGCGCTGGCACTCTCGTGGCGGCGGACTTCCTGCTGGCGTCCATGAGCGGTCTGGGTCCCGAGCTCGGCGGGCGCTTCAATGCGGCAGACTTCCGCCGTGCCGCCGACCAGACGCCCCGACCGGACAACTGACCTGCTGGGGTTCGTGCGCGAAAGAGTGCTGCGCGAGGGTGCCGGGCTCGAAGAGCGGCACGTGCTCGAGGTGCTGCAGCTGCCCGACGAGGCGTTGCCGCAGCTGCTGGCCCTGGCGCACGAGGTCCGGCTCCGCTGGTGCGGCCCCGAGGTCGAGGTCGAAGGCATCGTCTCGCTGAAGACTGGCGGCTGCCCCGAGGACTGCCATTTCTGCTCCCAGTCGGGCCTGTTCCTCTCGCCGGTGCGATCGGCCTGGCTGGACATCCCCTCTCTTGTGCGGGCCGCGATCGAGACCGCTGCGACCGGTGCCACCGAGTTCTGCATCGTCGCCGCGGTGCGTGGACCGGACGAGCGGCTGATGCGGCAGGTGAGGGAAGGCGTCGGAGCGATCAGATCGGCCGTCGACATCAATGTCGCCGCCTCACTCGGGATGCTCACGCAGGACCAGGTCGACGATCTCGCGGCGATGGGCGTGCATCGCTACAACCACAACCTCGAGACCGCCAGGTCCCACTTCCCGCAGGTCGTCACCACCCATACGTGGGAGGAGCGCTGGCAGACCCTCACGATGGTGCGTGATGCCGGGATGGAGGTCTGCTGCGGTGGCATCGTCGGCATGGGAGAGACGCTCGTGCAGCGGGCCGAGTTCGCGGCCCAGCTGGCAGAGCTCGCACCCGACGAGGTGCCGCTGAACTTCCTCAACCCGAGGCCGGGGACCCCCTTCGGGGAGTTGCCCGTGATGGCGGGGACCGACGCCCTGCGCACGGTCGCGGCGTTCCGGCTCGCCCTGCCACGCACGATCCTGCGCTATGCCGGCGGACGCGAGATCACGCTCGGCGACCTAGGGACCCGCGAGGGGATGCTGGGTGGCATCAACGCCGTGATCGTTGGCAACTATCTGACAACCCTCGGTCGTTCGCCGGAGCGGGACCTAGAGCTGCTCGGTGACCTCGGCATGCCGGTCAAGGCGCTCTCGCAGACCATCTGACCAGCGGCGCCAGGAGGGACGGCGCGGGCGTCGAGGCGACCCCCTGTTGCCTCATGTCAATACCTCCGGCAGGGCTAGGACGTTGCCTCATTTGACTTCCTCCGCCAGCCGGTCTCGTTCCAGGCGGTGTTGACCGGCGGTCTGGACCGCGGGGCCTTCTTGGCCTGGGCGAGGATTTCGAGCTGCCCGGTCAGGGCCAGGACCTGCCGGGACAGCGCCGCGGGCTTGATCCGTTTGAAGGCTGCGTTCATCGAGATGACCCGACGTCTGGTCATGTCCTGGTGGGCGACGGCGCGCTGGTGCGGTGTGGTGGCGATGTCGTGCCGCTTGGTCACCTTGGCGCCGGTGCGTTGCTTGAAGACGAGCTTCTGCTGCGGCAGGAAGTAGTTGGTGAACTCGGCGTCGAGCGCCCAGATCTCGTTGAGCCTGGCCAGCTCCGCGCCGGTGTCGTAGCGGTAGTAGCCGACCAGCTCGCGGACCCGGGCCCAGTTCTTCTGCTCCACGTGCGCGCCGTCGTTCTTTTTGCCAGGCCGGGAGCGGGTGAAGGTGATCTTCTGCTCGATGCACCAGTTCAGCAGGTGGGCGTTGATGAACTCGCTGCCGTTGTCCGAGTCGATGCCCAGGACCGGGAACGGCAACGAGGCGACGACGTGCTCGAGGGCGGCGAACACCCACCGTTGCGCCTTGTTGGGCACCGACCGGTTGATCGTCCATCCGGTCGCGATATCGGTGACGGTCAAGGTGAAACAGAACTCTCCACTGCTGTTTCCGCCGTCATGTCCGACCAGATCGATCTCGACGAAGCCGGGCACGGCGTCGTCCCAGTCGGCCCAGGTGCGGACCGGGATCTGGGACTTCAGCAGGCTGCCGGTCTTGGTGTGCGAGCGGCCCCGAGGCATCATCCTGGCTCGCTCGGCGGCCAGTCTGCAGTTGATCGTGGCCGCCGCTCACCCGGACCAGCAGGGCCGCCTCCGCCTCGGTGAGGTCCAGCTCGCCGTCGCGGCGCAGGATCGGCACCAGCACCGCCAGCATCGGCGCCAGGCGCTTGCCCGCCGGTGCCCGCAACACCGCCCAGCAGGTGATCAGCGCCGTGATGATCCTCGGCCCGTACTGCGGTGCCCGCGCCGCCCGGGGCTTGATCACCTTCAACGTCGACGCGTCGCGCAACGCCGCCCGCGCCCCAATCCCGGTGCCACCCGGTGAGCTCGACCAGCTCATCGAGGATCTGGGACTTCTTGGTGCGGTCGGCACGGACGTACGCCCGAGCCTTCGCCTTGGTCACCGCCTGGCGCTGGCTCATCGTCAAGTCCATCCGTCGGGCGTATGCCCAGACCGCTGCCAGCAGCCCGCAGCGACACACCGGCTACGCGGAGGTTTTCAGGTGAGGCAACGTATCGAGCTACGCGGAGGTTCTTGGTGAGTCAACGCGGACCCTTCCCAACCACCGATAACGGGGATAGCCTCCGCACCGGTCTTGTCCTGCCGTGCCCTGGAGGCCCGTTGTGAGCCATCACCACGATCCCGACCACTCCCGCGGTGACGGGACAAGTCCTCGCTCGGACAGCACGCCGCTCAACTGGCTGCTGCTCCTGCCGCTGGCCGCCACGCTCTACCCGCCGCTGTACAACCGTGACGAGCCGCGGTTGTTCGACATCCCCTTCTTCTACTGGTACCAACTCGCTGCCATCTCCATCGGCGTGACCTGCACGCTGATCGTCTACCGCGCCAAGAGGGGCTGACCGCGGTGTTCGACGACGTCAACGTCACCGAGCTGGTGGTCTTCACGATCCTGTTCGTCGTCGTCAGCGCGCTTGGCTTCGTGGCCGCTCGATGGCGCAAGGCCGAGACGCTCGACCATCTCGACGAGTGGGGCCTGGGCGGTCGCAACTTCGGCGGATGGATCACGTGGTTCCTCATCGGCGGAGACCTCTACACGGCCTACACCTTCGTCGCGGTGCCCGCGCTGGTCTTCGGTGCAGGCGCCATCGGGTTCTTCGCCGTGCCCTACACGATCGTCGTGTACCCGATCGTGTTCCTGGTCCTGATCCGGCTGTGGTCGATCTCCCACGTCCACGGATTCGTCACTCCGGCGGACTTCGTACGGGCTCGGCACGGCTCCTCGACCCTTGCCCTGCTCGTCGCCATCACTGGCATCGTCGCAACGATGCCCTACATCGCGCTGCAGCTCGTGGGGATCGAGGCGGTCCTCAAGGCGATGGGCGTCACCGGACATGTGCCGATCATCGTGGCGTTCACGATCCTCGCCGCGTACACCTACAACTCAGGGCTGCGCGCGCCTGCGCTGATCGCATTCGTCAAGGACACCCTGATCTACCTCGTCATCATCGTCGCCATCATCGTCATCCCCTACAAGCTCGGCGGCTGGGACGAGATCTTCGGCGCCGCCGAGGCGAAGTTCAAGGCCTCGCCCAACCCTGGGGACGGCGTCCTGCTTGCGGGGCCCTCCCAGCTCCAGTACGCCACGCTCGCGTTCGGCTCGGCGCTGGCGCTGTTCCTCTACCCACACTCGATCACCGGTGTCCTCGCCTCCCGGGACCGCAACGTCATCAAGCGCAACATGGCGGCGCTGCCGGCGTACAGCTTCATCCTGGGACTGCTCGCTCTGCTCGGCTACATGGCGATAGCCGCCGAGATCGCACCGATCACCAACGACGAGGGCAAGGTCGACGCCAACACCATCGTGCCCCTGCTCTTCGACGAGATGTTCCCAAGCTGGTTTGCGGGTGTGGCCTTCGCCGCCATCGGCATCGGCGCGTTGGTGCCCGCAGCGATCATGTCGATCGCAGCTGCCAACCTGTGGACCCGCAACATCTACAAGGAGTACCTCAACAAGGACGCGACGCCGGCGCAGGAGGCGCGCAGCAGCAAGCTCGCCTCGCTCGTCGTGAAGATCGGAGCCTTGCTTGCCATCCTCGTGCTGGACCCGCAGTTCTCGATCGACCTGCAGCTGATCGGCGGCATCATCATGCTGCAGACGTTGCCCGCGGTGGCGATCGGTCTGTACACCCGGTGGTTCCACCGCTGGGCTCTGATCGCCGGCTGGGCGGCCGGAATGGCAGTGGGATTCTGGACGACCTACCAGATCCCGCAGCGACTGTTCAACCCCGACGGGACCATCACCATCGTCAAGGAGCACTTCGGTGGTTCCGGATTCCCACTCTCCGAGCTGGGCATCGACACGACCGTCGCCGTCTATGCCGGGTTCCTGGCACTCCTCGCGAACCTGGCCGTATGCGTCGTTGCGACGTTCGTGCTGCGGGCGATGAAGGCCGAGCCGGGCGAGGACCGCACGCAGCCCGGCGAGTACTTCGCAGACCGCGACGACCCCCGCGTGCACGATGTGCCCGAGGTCGTGCACTGATCCCTCCGGTCAGCTGGCGACCGCGCGGGTGAAGGTGCGCCGGTAGGACTGCGGTGTCGTACCGACGCGCCGGGCGAAGTGATGACGAAGCACAGCGGCGCTGCCGAACCCGACCAGGTCAGCCACAGCCTCGACCGGCTGCGCGGTCTCCTCGAGCAGGCGGCGAGCAGCCATGATGCGCTGGTCGGTGAGCCAGTGGTGGGGCGTCGTGCCCGTCTCTGCCCGGAACCGACGGGCAAACGTGCGCGGCGACAGGTGGGCGAGCCCGGCCAGCTGCTCGACGCTGACGTCCTCGGCCAGATGCTCGAGCATCCACTGCAGGGTGTCGGCCAACGTGTCGGCCTCGCACGGCACCGGCTGGTCGACGTACTGCCGCTGCCCACCCTCCCGATGAGGTGGCATGACCATGCGCCGGGCGAGGCGGTTGGCGACCCCGGTGCCGAACTCCTCGCGGATCAGGTAGATGCACGCATCGATGCCGGCAGCCGTCCCGGCGCTGGTGATGACCCCTGCGCTGTCGACGTACAGCACGTCGGGGTCGACCCGTGCCTTGGGAAACCGCCGGGCCAGCTCGGTGGCGTAGGTCCAGTGCGTCGTGCAGTCGCGGTCGTCGAGCAGGCCCGCCTCCCCGAGGATGAACGCTCCACTGCAGACGCTGAGGATCCGGGCACCCCGTTCCGCGGCGCTGCGCAGGGCGCTGAGCAGCTCAGCGGGGGGATCGGTCTCGCGCCCGATGGCCGGCACTGCCACGAGGTCAGCCGTCTCGAGGCGGCTCAGGTCATGGGTGACCATGAGGTCGAACCCGGAAACCGTCCGAACCGGTCCGGGCACGGGCGTGCACAGGTCGAAGGTGAAGGACGGCAGCAAGGGCTCGTCGGGTCGCTCGACGCCGAACACCTCACAGAGCACGCCCAGCTCGAACGCGAAGATGCCGTCGAGGACCGGCACGGCGACGTTGCGGATCACCGGGACATTCTGGCAGGAAGTTCAGGGTGGTTGTCAATACTGCCACTGGTGGCTGTTTCTAATCGGGCGCATAATTACTGCCATGACGACCTTCCTGATCCTCACTGCCCTCCTCGTTCTGGTCGAGCTCCTCGTCGGAGTGCGGTTCCTTCGCCACGACCGGCCGAGTGCACCGCCGCCCAGCCACCTGGACTGGAGCGCCGGCCTGCTGCCCTCCCGTCCTTACGCCTCGCAGCTGTGACCTAGTCTCCGGCGCGTGCTGATCCGTCCGGCCCAGGTCTCCGAGCTTCTCGCCGTGGGTGAGCTGACGGCGGCGGCGTACGTCGCTGACGGCCTGATCGATCCGGACGCCGGGTACGTCGGCGAGCTGCGGGCGGCTGACCAAAGGTCGACCGAGGCGGAGTTGATGGTGGCGGTCGAGGGTGACCGGCTGCTGGGGACCGTCACGTTCTGCCTGGCCGGTTCACCCTGGGCCGAGATCTGCGAGGCGGGCGAGGCCGAGTTCCGGATGCTGGCGGTGTCGCCGCAGGCGCGGGGCCGGGGCGTGGGCAGCGCGCTGGCGAGCTGGTGCGTCGATCGTGCGCGCGAGCAGGGCAGCAGCGCGGTGGCGCTGAGCTCCCTGCCGGACATGAGGACCGCGCACCGGATCTACGAGCGACTGGGGTTCGTACGAGCGCCTGGACGGGACTGGCGGCCGGCCGACGACGTCGACCTCATCGCCTACGTCCTCGATCTCCGCGCGCAGTGAGCTGGGCCGCCGATAGGTGACCTAGTCTGCCTCCGTGGAACGGCCCTACTGCGACCAGTGCGGAGGGCCGGCGGGCAAGCACCCGCAGTGTGACCGACGCCGAGCGCTCGAGCCGCCGCGCTACTGCGCTCGCTGCCGGCGGCGGCTGGTGGTGCAGGTCGTGCCGCGGGGCTGGTCCGCCCGCTGCAGCGAGCACGGCGTCCTCACCGCGTACTGAGGTCAGGCGACCAGGCCCAGGCGACGCAGCTCGACGGTGAGGTCGTGCGGGTTGGTTGATGCCGCCATCGCTGCGTCGAGGGTGATCACTCCATCCCGGATGAGGGCCACCAGGTGCTGGTCGAAGGTCTGCATGCCGTAGTAGGCGCCGTCCTTGACCAGCTCCGCGATAGTGGACGTCTTGTCCGGGTCCGCGATCGCATCGGCGATGCGGCCGGTGGCGACACAGACCTCCATCGCGACGCAGCGGCCCTGACCGTCGGCTCGCGGCACGAGACGCTGACAGATGATGCCGCGCAGGGCACCGGCGAGGGACAGTCGGACCTGCTTCTGCTCGTGCGGCGGGAAGAAGTCGATGACCCGGGTGATCGTCTCGGCGGCGTCGGTCGTGTGCAGCGTCGACATGACGAAGTGGCCGGTCTCCGAGGCAGCGAGCGCTGCCTTCACGGTCTCGTGGTCGCGCATCTCGCCGACGAGGATCACATCGGGGTCCTGGCGCATGGCTCCACGGAGCGCGGTGGCGAAGTCTGCGGTGTCCAGGCGTACCTCGCGCTGGTTGATCATCGCGAGCTTGTCGAAGTGCAGGACCTCGATCGGGTCCTCGATCGTGACGATGTGCACCTCGCGGTTGTTGTTGATCTGGTCGATCATTCCCGCGAGCGTGGTGGTCTTGCCCGAGCCGGTGGGACCGGTGACGAGGACCAGGCCCCGTGGCTCCATGGCCAGCGCGTTGAGCACCGGAGGCAGCCCAAGCTCGTCGAGCGGGATCGCCCCGATGCTCACGCGGCGGAACACCATGCCGGCCGAGCCGCGGGAGCGGAACGCGTTGACCCGGAACCGACCCAGTCCCGGCACGGAGTACGCGAAGTCGGCCTCGTTCGTGCGCCCGAACTCCTCGACCAGGTCGGCACGCAGGACCTCGACCACCATGTGCTCGGTGTCGCTGGGTGTGAGGTTCGGCGCCTGCAGCTTGCGCAGCCGGCCGTCGATGCGGACCCGGGGAGGCGAACCCACCTTGACGTGCAGATCGGACCCCCCGATCTCGCTGAGGGCCCGGAGGAAAGGTACGACCGACACGGGCTGCTCCGATCCACTCACCCTGGCATCTTCGGGCGTGCTCAGCCGGACCTTGAGCGACTTAGGCGACCGCCTCGGGTGTTCCTGCGCCGCGACCCGCGGCGTCGACCCAGCGACGCAGCAACGCCCGGGTCACCGGCTCGGTAGCCGCGATGCCGACCTGGCACCTGCCATCAGAGGCCCCGGCCAGGAGAGACCAGGGTTCACCGTCCTGGCGACGGAACAGCGGCACGGCAGCGTTGTCACTCGATGACGGCGATCACGTCGCCCTCCTGGACGACGTCGCCTTCCGAGACATGCATCGCAGCGATGGTGCCGGCACTCTCCGCGAGCACCGGGATCTCCATCTTCATCGACTCGAGGATCACCAGCGTGTCGCCGTCGGCAACCTCGTCGCCTTCGGTGGCGACAACCTTCCACACATTGGCGACCATCTCCGCCCGGATCTCCGCCACCAGGGCATCCAACCACAGGGCCAAGGCGCCTCCGGTCAGGAGCGCATGCGTCCCACGAGCCCGGTGTCGTACTGCCCGGAGAGGAAGTGCGGGTGGTCGAGCAGCTCGCCGAAGAACGGCAGGTTGCACTTCGGGCCCTCGATGTGGAAAGCCCGCACCGCATCGCGAGCCCGGCTGATCGCTTCGTCGCGGTCGACGCCATGCACGACAAGCTTGGCCATCAACGAGTCATAGTGCGGTGTCACCGTGGTGCCAGCTGCATAACCGGCATCGACCCGGACGCCCTCTCCGGACGGCTCCTCCCACACCGTGATGGCGCCTGGGCCGGGCAGGAACCGGACCGGGTCCTCGGCGTTCACCCGCATCTCGATCGCGTGGCCTGTCGGCTGCAGCGCATCGGGATCGAAGGTGACAGGCTCACCGGCCGCCACGAGCAGCTGCTGCTCGACGATGTCGATGCGCTGCACGAGCTCGGTGACCGGGTGCTCCACCTGAAGGCGGGTGTTCATCTCGAGGAAGAAGAACTCGCCGGAATCGACGTCGAGCAGGCATTCGATGGTGCCGGCGTTGAGGTAGCCGACCGCCTCCGCCGCACGGACGGCCGACGCAAGCATCCGTAGCCGCAGCTCCGGCCCGACCGCAGGGGACGGGCTCTCCTCGACCAGCTTCTGGTTACGACGCTGCACGGAGCACTCACGCTCACCCAGCGCCACGACGCGGCCGTCCGCGAGGCCTAGCACCTGCACTTCGACATGGCGCACGCGCGGAAAGTACCGCTCGAGCAGCACCGAGGGGTCACCGAACATCCGGCCGGCGAAGCTTTGGACCCGGGCGAACTCCACCACCAACGCGTCCTCGTCAGCCGCTACCGCCATGCCCATACCGCCTCCCCCAGCGGAGGCCTTCACCATCAGCGGATATCCGATGCGCTCGGCCGCCCGGACGGCCGACGCGACGTCCAGGACCGGCTCGGTGCTCCCTCGGGACACGGGCATGCCGACGGCGGCCACAAGATTGCGGGCCCGAATCTTGTCCCCCATCGCGCCGATCGACTCGGGCCGGGGCCCGACCCACACCAGACCGGCGTCCTGCACGCGTGCGGCGAAGGACGGGTCCTCGGCCAGAAAGCCATAGCCCGGGTGCACCGCCTGGGACCCAGTCCGGTGGGCCGCCTCCAGCAGGGCTTCGACGGATCGATAGCTCTGGGCTGGCGGCGCGGCTCCGATCAGCACCGACTCATCTGCCTCGGTGACATAGGGCAGGTCCCTGTCGGCCTCGGAGTACACGGCGACAGCGCGCAGACCCATGCCCTGCACGGTGCGAATCACCCGGCGGGCGATCTCCCCACGATTGGCGACGAGGACGGTCTCGAACACGGGCGGTTGCCTCCCGGATGTGGTGGTGTCGGCAGGCGAGACTAGCCGGGTGGTTCTCGTACTTCTCGTGGCTGCAGTCGCGGGGTTCGCTTCGTTGGCCACTGGCGGTGCAGGTCTCTCGCGGCTGCGGCTGCGCGCCGTGCGCCTGCTCGTCGTGGCAGCGGCCGTCCAGATCGGGACACCGCTGCTCTTGCCCGGGTCAGGGTTTGCTCGGTGGGTTGCCCTGGTGCTGACCGGGCTGCTGACCGGACTGTTCCTCGTCGGAAATCGACGGGTCGCCGGCGCTCCACTGGTGGCCTGCGGGCTGATGCTCAACGTGGTGGTGGTCACTGTCAACGGGGCCATGCCCGTCTCGGTGTCAGCAGCGAAACACGCCGGGCTCACTCGCGGCGAGTTGGGTCTGCGCGGCGACGTGCTGCGCGAGCCGGCGGGCGCATCGACGTACGTCGGCTTCCTGGGCGACGTCGTGCCGTTGGCTCTTCCATTCCGCCCACAGGTGGTCAGCCCGGGAGACGTCCTGGTCGCGGCGGGGGTGGGACTGCTGCTGGTGTCCGCCGGCCGGGTTCAGACGCCGAGACGGCTCGAGCGCTCCACGGTCTTGGAGAGCGACTCCACCACGGTCGGGTCGTACTCGTACGCCATCCCGAGCCGCAGCCGCTCCAGCGCCTCGAGGCGGCGTCCGGTCTCGGCGGACTCCCCGACGAGGTCGTCGTAGGCGTTCACCGCCTTGATGATGCGGCTGGCGAGCGGCACCTCCTCGCGCGTGATCTGGTGCGCCTGTCGGTAGGGCTCGGCCTGCTGGTCAACGATCCGGGCCACCTCGTCGAGGACTCCGGTCTGCCGAATGACGTCGGCGCCGAGGGAGGCGATGCGGCGCTGGTCCGCCGGCGCCGCGACGACCGTGGCTCCACCAGGTATCGGCTCGCTCAGTGACAGCTGTCCGATGTCGTGCATCAGGGCGGCGTACTCGAGGTCGCGCAGCTCCGCGTCGCTCATCCCGAGCTCTCGGCCGACTGCCATCGCGAGCTGGCTGACCCGGCGTGAGTGGCCAGTCTCGGTGTAGCCGCCGAGCTCAGTGACGCGCGAGAGCGCGCGAATGGTCTGCAGGGAGGACTCCCGAATGGCTGCGTAGCGACGGAACGAGAACTGCGTCAGCAGCAGAGGTACGACGAAGACCGGGAGCGCCCAGCTGCCCATGATGGTTGTGGCCAGCGCGATCAGCGCGCCCGTGGCGCCGATCGCCGAGCCGATACCGGCCTGCGCGCGCAGCTCGTTGCGCAGGACCGGCAGGAAGGGCGCGCGGTCGGAACCAGCCCGGACGGCTGCGGCCAGCAAGGCGTCCAGGAGCAGGGTGACGCACACCGTGACCACCATCACCATCGCCACCGGGGCCTGCCCCAGACGGCCGACGTTGTCGTCCAGCTCGAACCCGCGGAACGCGCCCGCCACGAAACCGATGACGAGCAGGCGCCTGGCCAGCGAGTCGACATTGGCCACCCGGCCCACGGCGATGTGAGGCGCCATGCCAGCCAGCATCGCGACGGTGACCACGGCGACGACCTGCAGGGCGCTGTGGTCGGTGTACCCACCGGGATAGCCGGTCAGCAGGGCGTAGGCGATGGCTCCGGCCGTCGCGATGGGGGCGGCGTCCCGGCCACCAGGGAGGGTGATCCTGACGAACTCGCCAAGGGCGATGAACGCAGCGAAAGCCAAGGCGATGCGTCCGTCGACGAACTGGCCCGGCGAGGCGGTGATCACCACCGCTGTCACGGCAAGGAGGAGCGCGGAGGCCACCACGATCAT
>JACCUZ010000374.1 GCA_013698395.1 Sporichthyaceae bacterium | reverse complement strand
CGCTCCCCGGCTAGGTAAGGGTCAGCCGAGACCGGCGCCCACCAGCGAGCCGAACGCGAAGGTGACCGCCCCCGCGAGAGCCCCCACGAGCACCTGTCGGGCGCCGCCGTACCACCACGGGCGGGGGGTCAGCCGGGTGACCAGCGCCCCGAACAGGAACAGCCCGGCCAGGGTCAGCCCGAGTGCGGGCAGCATCGAGGTCGCGCCGAAGAGGTAGGGCAGGACAGGCAGCAGGGCGCCGAGCGCGAACGAGACGAAGGAGGAGCCGGCCGCCAGCGCCGCGGAGGGCAGGGCGGTCACGTCGATGCCCAGCTCCTCGCGCACGTGCACGTCCAGCACCGCGTCCGGGTCGCGCGAGAGCTGCCGGGCGACCTGGCGGGCGAGGTCGGGCTCGAGCCCCTTCGCGACGTACATCTGGGCGAGCTCACGCTCCTCGCCACGCGGGTTGCGGGCGATCTCCCGCCGCTCCATCTCGACCTCGGCCATCGCCTGCTCGGCCTGCGAGCGCACCGAGATCCACTCGCCGGCCGCCATGGAGAAGGCTCCGGCCGCCAGGCCGGCCAGGCCGGCCAGCAGCACGGCACTGCTGTCGTCGGTGCCTCCGGTGACACCGGCGATCAGCGCGAAGTTGGACACCAGGCCGTCGGAGGCGCCGAAGACCGCAGGCCGCAGCCAACCCCCGGTCACGTCGGAGTGCTCGTGCTGGATGCGCTGAGCCTCGCGCTCGGCGCGTTCCTGCGCGCTGGTCACGTCGGCACCTCCTCGGTGGATCGCGGGGCAGCGCGGTCGGTCCGGCGTGCCTCGATCTCCTCGGGCGTCTCCCGGCCGGGTCGGCGGCGGGCCGACACGACGATGTAGGTCACCGCGCCGAGGAAGACCAGCAGGCTGGTCCACTCGTTGAGCCGCAGCCCCAGCACGTCGTTGGCGGGGTCGATGCGCAACCCCTCGATCCAGCCGCGGCCGACCGTGTAGGCGGCGACGTACAGCGCGAACGCCCGGCCGTGGCCGAGCCGGAACCGCCGGTCGGCCCACACCACGAGCACCGCCACGCCGACGTTCCACAGCAGCTCGTAGAGGAACGTCGGGTGGTAGGTCTGCTGGCCCAGCAGGTCGGCGGGCCGATGCTGCCGGTCGATCTCGACCGCCCATGGCAGGTCGGTGGCGCGGCCGTACAGCTCCTGGTTGAAGTAGTTCCCGAGCCGGCCCACGGCCTGCGCCAGAACGACCCCCGGAGCCAGCGCGTCCGCGAACGCAGGCAGCGGGATGCCCCGCCGCCGGCAGCCGATCCACGCGCCCACGCCACCGAGCGCGATGGCCCCCCAGATGCCCAGCCCGCCCTGCCAGATGTACAGCGCGCGCACCGGCTCCCCGCCGTCGCCGAAGTACGCCTGCGGCGAGGTGACCACGTGGTACAGCCGGCCGCCGATGATGCCGAAGGGCACCATCCAGCTGGCGATCTCGGTGACGTCGCCGGAACGGCCGCCGCGGGCGACCCAGCGCCGCTCACCGAGCCAGATCGCGAGCGCGATGCCGGCGATGATGAACAGGGCATAGGCGCGCAGCGGGAACGGGCCGAGCTGCCACACCCCCTCGGCCGGACTGGGGAACGACGCGGGTGTCATGTCGCTGCCGAGGCTAGCCGCGCCAGGTCCGCCCGCAGCCCGGCCACCGACGTCTCCGCCGACCAGACCAGTCGCGCGCGCCCCCCGACGAACGCCGTCGTGTAGGTGCCGTGCTCCACCTCGTATCCATGCTGGCTCGAGTCGTGTGGTCGCTCGTAGGCGACGTGCAGCTGGCGCGCGGCCTGCTCCACGGTGGGCACCGGAGCGATCAGCCCCTCGTACGCGGGGTCGAAGCGGTCGAGGTACTCCCGGACCACCCGCGGCGTGTCCCTCGCCGGGTCGGTCGTCACGAACAGCAGCTCGACCGAGTCGCGTACGTCGTCGCTGGACCCGCGCAGTGCGGAGGCGATGTTCGCCAGCACCACGTTGCAGACGTCCGGACAGTGTGTGTAGCCGAAGAACACCAACGTGACCGGCCCGTCCGCGTCCCGCGCAGGCACCATGCCGCGCCCGGTTGTGTCGGTGAACGTCTGCTCGGGCAAGGGGTATCCGCGTTGCAGCGGGGTGCCGTTCCAGCCGCTCTCACCGTTGGCCCGAACTACGGCTGACGCCGCGGGCGTGTCCTGGCCGGACTTCTCGGCGCAGCCGGTCAAGCCGACCGACACGGCGAGCGTCAGGGCAGCGGCCACGCCGATGGCCGGCGTACGACTGAAGTCCGCTCTCACCGTCGACCGACCCGCACGCCTTCGGCCAGCTCGGCGGCGAGGGACTCGACCGCCCGGCAGCCGTCCTTGGGCGTGGAGGCGTCGAGCAGCGCCCGCACGAACGCCGAACCGACGATGACCCCGTCGGCGAAGGACGCCACCTGCGCCGCCTGCGAGCCGTTGGAGACGCCCAGCCCGACGCACACCGGGATGTCGGTCACCGCCCGCACCCGCTTGACCAGGGCCTCGGCGGTGTCGCCGACCTCGCCTCGGGTGCCGGTCACACCCATGGTCGAGGCGGCGTAGACGAAGCCGCGACAGTGGGCGGCGGTCATCCGCAACCGCTCGTCGGTCGACGACGGCGCGACGAGGAAGATCCGGCCCAACCCGGTCGCATCAGTGATCCCCAGCCAGTCCGACGGCTCCGTGCCGGCCTCGTCAGGAGTCAGGTCGGGGGTGATGACCGCGGCGCAGCCGGCGGCGGCGAGCTCGTCGGCCAGGCGCCGCGGTCCGTGGCGCTCGATCGGGTTCCAGTAGGTCATGAGCAGGGTGGGGGCACCGGTGGCGGCCACCTCGCGCACGGTCGTCACGACGTCGCCGATGCTGGTCTTGTTGACCAGCGCGACCTCGACCGCCTGCTGGATGGTCGGCCCGTCCATCAGCGGGTCGGAGTAGGGCAGACCGACCTCGACCACGGCGACGCCGCCGCGCACCATCGCCGTCATGGCCTCGACGGCACCGTCGACGGTGGGGAAGCCGGCCGGCAGGTAGCCGACCAGCGCGGCGCGCCCCTCGGCACGCGTCGCGGCGAGGACGTCGTCGAGCCGCGTCACGGCTACCAGCCTTCGCCGCTGGCCTGTTGGGGCGCGTCGTCGACGACGGCGGTCGCGGACTGGACCAGCTCCTCGTCGGTGACCACCTCGAACCACTTGGCGGCGGTGTCCACGTCCTTGTCGCCACGTCCGGACAGGTTGACCAGCACGATCGCGTCGGGTCGCTGCCTCGCCAACTCCCGCCCGACGGTCAGGGTCCCGGCGAGGGCGTGGGCGCTCTCGATGGCCGGGATGATGCCCTCGGTGCGGCAGAGCAGGGCGAAGGCGTCCATCGCCTCGGCGTCGGTCACGGGCAGGTACGTCGCACGACCGGTGTCGTGCAGGTGGGCGTGCTCGGGCCCGACCCCGGGGTAGTCCAGGCCGGCCGAGATGGAGTGGCTCTCGATGGTCTGCCCCATCTCGTCCTGCAGGAGGTAGGACCGCGCCCCGTGCAGGACACCCGGCGAACCACCGGTGATGGTGGCCGCGTGCCGCCCGGTCTCGACACCGTCTCCCCCGGCTTCGAAACCGTAGAGCCGCACGCCCTCGTCACCGAGGAAGGCGGTGAAGATGCCGATCGCGTTGGACCCGCCACCGACGCACGCAGTGACGGCGTCGGGCAGCCGCCCGGTGAGGTCGAGCACCTGCGCGCGCGCCTCGTCGCCGATCACCCGGTGGAAGTCGCGCACCATCACCGGGAAGGGGTGCGGGCCGGCGACGGTACCCAGCAGGTAGTGGGTCGTGTCGACGTTGGTGACCCAGTCCCGCATCGCCTCGTTGATGGCGTCCTTCAAAGTACGGCTGCCCGCCGTGACCGGGACCACCTCGGCGCCCAACAGCTTCATCCGCGCGACGTTGAGCGCCTGCCGCTTGGTGTCATGCTCGCCCATGTAGACCACGCACTCGAGACCCAGCAGCGCGCACGCGGTGGCTGTGGCGACGCCGTGCTGGCCGGCACCGGTCTCGGCGATGACGCGGGTCTTGCCCATCTCACGGGTGAGCAGCGCCTGGCCCAGCACATTGTTGATCTTGTGCGACCCGGTGTGGTTCAGGTCCTCCCGCTTGAGCAGGACCCGGACTCCTCCGGCGTGCTCGGCGAACCGGCGGGCCTCGGTGAGCGGGCTCGGCCGACCGGTGTAGGACGAGAGCAACCCGGCGAGCTCGGCCTGGAACGCCTCGTCGGTGCGCGCCTTCTCGAACGCCGCGGTCAGCTGGTCCAGAGCCGCCATCAGCGCCTCCGGGACGAACCGCCCGCCGTACGGTCCGAAGTGGCCGCTGCCGTCGGGGGTGCTCATCGAGTCGCTCACCGGTTGTGGTGCTTGAGCGCCGGGTGCGATCCGGCCGCGACCAGGTCGCGCACAGCGGCGCGGGGGTCCCGGCCGGTCACGAGGGACTCCCCGACGAGGACCGCGTCCGCCCCGGCTCGGGCGTACTCCATGACGTCGTGCGGCCCGCGTACGCCCGACTCGGCGATGCAGACGGCGCTCTCCGGGACGTGCGGGGCCAGGGCGGCGAACACGCCGCGGTCGATCTCGAGGGTACGTAGGTCGCGCGCGTTGACGCCGACGACGTCGGCGCCAGCGTCGACGGCACGCTTGACCTCCTCGACGGTGTGGCACTCGACGAGCGGTGTCAGCCCCAGTGATCTGGCTCGCTCGACCAGGGACACCAGAGCGCTCTGGTCGAGCGCCGCGACGATGAGTAGGGCCAGGTCGGCCCCGTGCACCCGGGCCTCCCAGAGCTGATAGCTGGAGACGATGAAGTCCTTGCACAGCACAGGCAGCTCGACGGCACGCCGTACCGCGACCAGGTCGTCAAGGTTCCCGCCGAACCGCCGTTGCTCGGTCAGGACGCTGATGACAGCAGCGCCACCGGCCTCGTAGTCCGCCGCCAGGGCCGCGGGGTCGTCGATGGGGGCGAGCGAACCCTTGGAAGGGCTGGCCCGCTTGACCTCTGCTATGACCGCCACACCCTCGGCCTTGAGGCGCGGGATCGGATTGTGGCAGTCGGGCCGGCCGGCGGCCCGGGCCTTGAGCTCGTCGAGACTGACCTGCGACTGGCGCAGCTGCAGGTCGGCCCGAACGTCGACCAGGATGTCGTCGAGCACGCTCACCCGGTGGGTCTCCTCGCCTCGCCCCGTGACCCGCCTTCGATGGCTACCGGGTCCGCACCAGGGTAACCGGGGCCTGTCGCCCGCCCGACGCCGCTACGGCGCGAGTGCGGAACCGACCGGCAGGTTGCGCAACACGGTGAAGAACGCGACGACGACGAGCAGCCCCCACAGGACGGCGGCGGGCGCGACGGTGCTGCGTTGCCGACCTCGCCAGGACCGGCGAACCCACTGCACCCAGACCACGGCAAGGGGCACGACGGCAAGCACGGTGAGCAGGTTGAGACTCAACGCCTCAGCGACGTCCCCGTGTGCCAACGCGTGCACGGCGCGCAGCGAGCCGCAGCCGGGGCAGTACCTGCCGGTGAGCGCGAGGACGGGGCAGGTCGGGTAGTGCCCGGGCTCGTTGGGGTCGACGGTCGCGAGGACCACGACGACAGCGGACGCGGCGACCGCGACGGTGGAGGGACCGCGCAGGGACACGACCCGGCTCGCGCGCACCGGCAGCGTCGCCATCTCAGCTCGTCATCCGCGCACCGCTGCTGGCTCAGTTCGAGCCGGAGAACCCCGCCAGCGCGAAGATCCCCCCGAGGTACAGCACCCCCACGGCCACCCCGGCGATGGCCGACCAGATGGCGAACTGCTTGGCCTTGCGGGAGGACTCCTGGGCGCCCGCGACGTCGCCGGAGGCGTGCTTGCCGTTGACCTGGGCGGCGAAGACGATCGAGGCGATCCCCAGCGGGAGGCAGCAGAAGATCGTGGAGAGGATCGCGGGCACGAGGTAGTTGGGCGGTGGGCTGCCGGGCGGCTGGCCGTACTGGCCCGGTTGGCCGTACTGGCCGGGTTGGCCGTACTGCCCGGGCTGGCCGTACTGCCCGGGCTGGCCGTACTGCCCCGGCTGGCCGTACTGCCCCGGCTGGCCTCCGCTGAGCTGGCCACCTCCCCAGCCGCCTGGCTCCGGCTGCGGCGCCGAGGGCGGTGGCGGGTTGGCCCCCCACCGTGGCTCCGGCTGGCTGGGCCGGTCGGGGTCGTACGGGTCGTCAGTGCTCATCTGGTGCCCCTCGAGTCGTCAGGAACTTTGCTGCTGGTCGTACTCGGGGTCCCGGTCGTCCTTGTAGCTGACGGTGTTGCCCATCCCCATCATCGACATCACCTTCCCGACGACGGCACCGAGGACCACCACGGCCAGGCCCACGAAGAACAACCACGGCAGCTCGAACGGCAGGGCGAGCCCGCTGAGCAGGAAGCCGACGAACATGATCGCGACCGCGGTCCAGGCGGCCGGTGCGTTGCCGTGGCTGTCGGACATGGTGCTCCTCCTCATCGCGTGGAGGTGACCGGGCGCGGCCCGCCGTGATCACCGACGTGCCGCATTGTGCCAGCAGTCAGCGGGTGGGGTCCTCCCCCCGGTCCAACGCCTCCCACGTGTCCCGCGACGAGGGACTTCGGTGACCGTCGCTGCGTGCGGCCCGTTCGGGTGGCGGCCAGCGAGGCGACCGGACGGTGGCCACC
>JACCUZ010000347.1 GCA_013698395.1 Sporichthyaceae bacterium | reverse complement strand
CGACTAGAGCGCTCGGTAATTATTAAAAACCATAACGGGGCGGGGCCTCCCGCTCCCCGTGAGTTCCGCAGGAGACTGCGGTTGCTGACGGCCCATCGAGGAAGGGAGGCCACCGTGAGCGACGGTACCGCTGGTGGGCAGGTCGTCGGGATCGATCTGCATCTGCAGTGATGACGCTCACCGAAATTCCCCAGAGTTGCTCAGCGAAATTCCTCACCCTGGGCTTCTGCCAGGGTAACGGTCAGGCGGGGTTCATGGGTTTTCTCCTTTCCTCGAGCTGGTATTGCAGTCGGGTGGTCTCGCGACGTTCGTCCTCGGCGTATCGGGCGGTGCGGAGGATGCCGAGTTTCGCGTCGAGGAGCAGCTGTGTCTGTTCGCGTTCGCGGCGACGTCGGGAGTCTTCGATCCGGCATGCGCCGCAGCAGTAGCGCCGCGGATGGGGGTTGCTCGCTGAGTTGGGGGTGAACCACCTCCAGCAGACCGGGCAGCGCCGGGGGCCGGTGTCATCGCCGGCAGGCTTATCGGCTGGCATGGGGTTTCACCTGGGTTCCGGTGCGTAGTGCTTCGGCGCGTGCCTGGTGTGAACGCAGCCGGTGGGAGGGCCCGTCGATGCCGACGACGACGCCGTGGTGCAACAACCTGTCGAGCATCGCGGCGGCGACCATCGGGTTGTCTCCGAAGGCGGTGGCCCAGGAGCCGATGCCGACGTTGGTGGTGATCACTGTCGAGGAGCCGTTGGTGTAGCGGGTGTTGATGACTTGGAACAGCGCAGCGGCGGCGTCGGCGGCCAGGGTGAGGTACCCAAGTTCGTCGAGGACCAGGAGCCGGGGGCCGGCGTCGATGCGCATCATGGTGGCCCAGCGACCCTCGATCGCGGCCTTGCGGCACCGGGCAGCCAGGTCGGCTGCGGTGGTGAAGTAGACCCGGTGTCCGGCCTCGGCTCCGGCTCGGGCCAGACCGACGGCGAGCATCGTCTTGCCCACTCCTGGGGGGCCGATGAACAGGACGTTGGCGCCCTCGTCGATGAACCGCAGGGTGGCCAGTTCCCGGATCAGTGGTTCCTCGATGCCGGGTTGGGCGGAGAAGTCGAAGTCGGCCAGCCGCCAAGGCGCGGGGAGGCAGGCGAACCGCAGCCGGGAGGTGAGCCGACGGTCCTCGGTCGCGGCGACCTCGACGCCGAGCAGCGCCTCGAGGGTGTCGATCAGGGGGAGCTTGCTGGTCCGGGCCTCGTCGAGGAGGCGGGGTAGCGCCTCGGCGGCGTCGGCGAGCTTGAGGAACGCCAGGTGCCCCCGGAGCCGTTGGTAGGTCTCGGCCTCGCTCTGGGTGCGCGCCGCCGGCGAGGCGCTGTCACTCATCGGTGGCCACCACCTTGTGGTGCTCGGCTCGGGCAGCGGTGGCTGAGGCCTGCGCTGCGGCGGCGTAGTCGGCGAGGTCGACCACGACGTGCTCACCGGCCGGGGACACCGCACCGCGCAGCCGGCCTGCCTCGGCCAGAGCGGCAGGCGAGGGTGGCCGTCGTTGTTTGGACCGACACGGTGCCCGGTCGCTGAACGCTGCCAGGACCGCGTGTTCGAGTGCCACCACGTGCTGGTCTGCGCGGGCGATGACACCGGCGCCGTCAGGTTCGCGTCGATGCTTGGCCAGTACCACTCCGCTGGTGGTGGTGACCTCGATGGTGGTGGCGTCCAGGCGGTGGCGCACCATGACTGTGGCCCCGGACATGCCGGGGCCGATGGAGTAGAAGTTCCCGCGGAACGCCACCAGTGCCTGGGCCGAGACGATCCGCTCCACGATGAGCGTGACCGGGTAAGCCAGCCCCGGTGGCGCGGTCAACGGCTCCCCCGCCGCCAGCTCCCCAACGGTGGTGCGCCCGTGGTCGAGGGTGCGGGGCCGGGTGTCGCCGACCCGCAGGCAGAACTCGTCCAGGCTGGACTGGGCCTGAGCCGGGCTGAGGTCATCGGCCAGGGTGCGCCACCAGCGCTGCGCCAAGGAGTGGTTGCCCTTCTCCACCACACCCTTGCGGTTGCCGTGCCGCGACGGACAGATGTCGACCCCGACGCCGTAAAACTTCGCGACCGGGCCGAACGTCGCGGTGATCCGACCAGTCGGCGGGTGACACACCGTAGCCATCCGGTCGAACCGCCACACCTTGGTGCACCCGCCCAGGCGGCGTACGACTTTGTCGAGGGCCTCGACCATGTGTGGTCCGTCCTCGGACTCGGCCAGCACCGCGCGCCACTTGCTCGAGTGCGAGAGAGCACCGACGAACAGGTGCGCCGTGGAACCCCAGCCCCATGAGGCTGGTGGGTCGGGAAGCTCGAGCCAGTCGAACTGGGTCTCGGCTCCCGGCGGGTGGTCGATGATCGCGTGGTCACGTCCCGTCGATGCCTGGCAGGGCTCGCAGTGCGGTCGCAGAGCGCGGCCCCGCAGCCCCCGAGTGAAACTCGGATACGAGCCCGAATAGCCCAGCGCGACGACCTCGTCGAACAAGGCGGTCGCCCACACATGCGGGTCGTCGGTCAGCCGGATCTTGATGTACTCGGCGAACTCCTCGAACGGGTCGACCCTCGAGCTGACCCGCTCGCCCGGGATCCGTTTCCCCTCGAGGTAGTCCCGCACCGTCCTACGGTCATGCCCCAGATGCCGGGCGATCGCACTGATCGTCCAGCCCCGCTTACGGAGTGAGGTTGCCTCCACGTCGTTCTCCCATGTGAGCATTGCGGTGGGGCTCCTTCGACCGCTCGGTGA